>NZ_JACHIW010000003.1 GCF_014203395.1 Saccharopolyspora phatthalungensis | reverse complement strand
ACGCTCCTGTTCCGGCACAACCCGCTGGATCGCGCCATCTTCAGCCGTGATTTCCGCAAGCCGGGACTTCCCCCACGCGTGGCTTCTCCCGAACTTCTTCCCCAACCCGACACCGGTATAAGGCTCCCCCGCATCACGCGCGCGACGCGCCTCCACCCGCCCCGCCTCCCGCTCCCGCTCCCATTCCCGCTCCTGTTCTCGTACAGCCCGCTGGGTCGCGCCGCCCTCAGCCGTGATTTCCGCAAGCCGGTCCCTACCCCACGCCTTGCTCTTCCCGAACTTCTTCCCCAACGCCGCAGCGCTATAAGGCTCCCCCGCATTACGAGCACGACGCGCCTCCACCCGCCCCGCCTCCCGCTCCCGCGCCCAACCACGCTCATGTTCCCGCACAACCCGCTGGATCGCGCCATCTTCAGCCGTGATTTCCGCAAGCCGAGACTTCCCCCACGTGTCGCTTCTCCCGAACTTCTTCCCCAACCCGACACCGGTATAAGGCTCCCCCGCATCACGCGCACGACGCGCCTCCACCCGCCCCGCCTCCCGCTCCCGCTCCCACTCCTGCTCCTGTTCCGGAACAGCCCGCTGGGTCACACCATCCGCAGCCTTGATTTCCGCAAGCCGGTCCCAACCCCACGCCTTGCTCTTCCCGAACTTCTTCCCCAACGCGACACCGGTATAAGGCTCGCCCGCGTCCCGAGCACGACGCGCCTCCGCACGCGCCGCCTCCTGCTCCCGCTCCCACTCCTGCTCCTGTTCCGGAAAAGGCCGCTGGGTCACACCATCCGCAGCCTTGATTTCCGCAAGCCGGTCCCTACCCCACGCCTGGCTCTTCCCGAACTTCTTCCCCAACCCGACACCGGTATAAGGCTCGCCCGCGTCCCGAGCACGACGCGCCTCCGCACGCCCCGCCTCCCGCAACCGCTCCCCCTCCTGCGTTTTCGAATCGGACCGAGGCTCACCATCCTCGACCTTGATTTCCACAAGCCGCTGCGAACCCCACGACGTGCTCTTCCCGAACTTCTTCCCCAACGCCGCACCGGTATAGGGCTCGCCCGCGGCACGAGCACGACGCGCCTCCGACCGCGCCGCCTCCTTCGACGCCCCCGCACTCCGCACATTCTCGGCCGGGTCTACCGCTTCCAATAGCGGGTCCACTGCTGCGCCCTCGGCCTCCACCGACAACGGCACAGCACCTTCGGGGATCGACGAATCCCCTCCTAGGACATCACTCAAACCCGGATCCGCACCAAAACCCAAGAATCCCAATTCATCCGGATTCAGATACCCGCCGCTAGCCGCCGGATCCAAAGCAGCCGCATCCGGCACATCATCAACACCCCACGACGCACTGTCCCCTCCAAATTCCGGCCAAACCGGGAAACCCTGCGGACCTGAGGCCCTGCGCGCCGCACCCTCATCCACCGAACCATCCTCGCGACCCCGCTTACGGCCGCTGCTTTCACCGACCGAACCCAACTCCCCGGCACCACGGTCAGCCACGTCCGCACTAAACCCCAACAACCCAGCATCATCCGACCCCGCCCCCGGCACACCACCCCGCGGCGCCACACCCGCCACTTCACCCCGTGACCACCCCCCAACATCCAGTGGATCGAACTCAGCCGCAACGCCCGGATCAAAAGCACCCGACGCCAGGCCGTCCGCCGGTTCGGCAGCCACGGATTCCTCCAATGCCGGAACCTCCGGCTGGGGATCCGGACCCGCTCCAGCACGAATACCCAGCCCCGTCCCTTGCGTACCAAGCCTGGCCGCCAACTCCCGGGAAAACCGCACCGCCTCATCACGCCCCACCTCATCCACCCGCACCGAAACCAGGGCCACCACGTCATCCAACGACACACCCGCATCCCCACGGGCCAGGGCCAACACCTCGTGCGTGCCCTGCACGATCCCCGCCGCGACATCACGCGACCCATTCACCAACCGCGCCCACTCGACCTCCACCCGCAATTTCGATTCCGACCATCCCGCCGCATCAACCGACCCAACACCCGTCTGCGACCACTCATTCGAAGCCACATTCGTCGACGGGCCACCCCCCATCGACACACCGCCCGCAGAACCGGAGGCTGCACCGCCAGGAAAACCCGCCTCCAACGTGATCAAATCCATTTCTCCGACACCACGAGCAGCGGCGTCGGCAGCCCCCGACAACCCGATTTCAGCCACATTCAGATGTTCGCCGCTCCCCCGATCCAGGCCACCCACACCTGCCGCTGCTCCAACATCCCACCCAGGCCACCAGGACCACCCCTCATCCGCCGAGTCAGCGGCGATACGTCCGGCCGCACCGCTGTCCGAAAGTTCGGGCAAAGTCGGGGAGTCCGCCTGCGGCCCCGGGTCAATCGACTCCATCCCACGCCCTGACGCGACATCCTCCGTCGCGAGATCACCCCCTGAATCCGAAGCATTTCCGGCAGAACTACCCACCTCGTTCTTTACCTCCCGAAGCCGTCGGAGGCCCCAATCAGAGCTCTTGCCGAACTTCGTCCCCAACGCCGCGCCGGAATAAAACTCACCCGCGTCACGAGCGCGCCGCGCCTCCACACGAGCCGCCTCCCGCAACCGCTCCGCCAAATCCAACCGGCTCACACCGCTCTCACCCTTGACTTCGACTAGCCTAAGCTTCCCCCAGTCCATGCTCTTGCCGAACAGCTCCGCCAACGTTCTACCGGTGTGCGGCTTGCCCTCGGCGAGAGCGCGTCGCGCCTCCGCACGCCCCGCTTCCCGTAACCGCTCCGCCTTGGCCGACCGGCTCTCGCCATCCTCACCGCCGATCTCCGCAACCCGCGCCTGACCCCGCGTCCTGCCCTTGCCGAACTTCTTCCCCAGTTCCTCAGCACGATTAGCATCGTCCGCATCGGAACCACGATTCGCCTCCACCCGCACCGTTTCCCGCGACCCCTCCGCCGAAGTCGCCCAGCCCTCACCCACCTCTCGGTCGACTTCCGCAAGCCGCGTCAACCCCCACTTCGCACCCTTCTGGAACTTTTCCCCCAGCGCCGCGCTGGTGTAGGGCTGACCTGCGTCACGAGCACGACGCGCCTCCGCCCGCCCTTCCTCCCGCAACCGCTCTTCCAAATCCGACCGGCTCGCCCCGCCCTCACCGCTGATCTCCGCAAGTCGTCGCCGAGCCCATTGCTTGCTCTTTCCGAACTTCTTGCCCAACGCCCCTTGGCTGTAGGGCTGGCCCGCGTCGCGGGCACGACGCGCCTCCGCCCGCCCCGCCTCGTTCAGCGCCGGGTCTTCGACCCCGGCCGCGTCCACCGCCTCCGGCTCCGGGCCCACCGCCGCCTCACCGGATCCCACCGACCGACGTACCCGTACCGCACCCTCATCCGACGAATCTCCCGAACGGCCCCGCTTCCGACTTTCGCCTTCACCCACCGAACCCACCGCGCCCACACCGCGATCAGCCGCATCCACACGCGCAACCACCGCCTCCCCGGTATCAACGGACCCACCGCCAATCACGCCGATCTCCGAGACCCCCACACCACCATCACCGGCGGCGGCATCAACCAACCCATCGCGACGCAACCGCCCCACCAACGCCCCCGCATCGCTCACCCGCTTCCGCAACGCCACCACGTCCACGCCATCAAACCCGCCGCGAGCCAACGTCTGCGACCAATGCTCAACCCGCCCCCGCAACCCGGGCAAATAACCCTGCGACGCACCCGCCAGCAGCCGCCGCAACACAGCCACCAACTCACCCAACTCAGCAACCAACCGCGACCGCTCACCATCCATCCCCGACACGCCCTCCGACCCGCCCCCCTCGGCGTTCACCGTAGGCTCCAGCACATCCCACCCAGGACCCAAGGTCTGCTCAACGGCCGCCGGATCAAACGACCACGCCCCGAATCCATCCGCCCACTCGGCGGCGGTCGGATCCAACCCCCACGCCATGGGGATATCCACCGACTCAGCGCTCAGACCACCAACCTGTTCGCTGCCCACCGATTCCTCGGACACCGGAACCTCCGAATGGGGATCCGGCCCCGCCCCGGCACGAATATCCAACCCTGTCCCTTGCGTACCAAGTTTGTCCGCCAACTTTCGGGAAAAGCGGACCGCCCCAGCACGCCCCATCGCATCAACCCGCACCGCAACCAAAGCCACCACATCATCAAGCGACACAGCCGCGTCGCCCCGAGCCAGCGCCAACACATCGTGCGTGCCCCGCACGATCTCCAGCGCGGCCTCACGCGGCCCACCCACCGACCGAGCCCGCTCAACCTCCCGCCGGAGATCCGACTCCGTCCACTCAGCCACGCTGCTCGAATCCGGTTGTTCCCCGGCATGGCTCGGCATGCGCGACTCAGCCGCGCCGGTAGCCGTGGAATCAGCATCAACCGATGCCGTCTCAGCACCTCCTGCCTCGGTCGGTCCCGCAACCACGGGACCTTCGGGAACCGCGGCCGACGGCTTCGCCACACCATCCAGCCCGACGCGCCCTTCGCCGGCCTGCTGCGGGGTCGTAGTCCGGCCGGGCCCAGCGACCGGGCGGGGACGGGAGCCGTCCGGAGCGAACCGCATCCACCGCGGATCACGCCGGCCACTCCCCGGCATCAACGCGACAACATCACGCCCCACCTCGCGCGCCACCCGCGACGCCTGCCCCGACGACACCACCGGAGCACCCGAATCCTCACCCGCCACCAACACCACCGGAGCACCCACATCCGCCGCCCGGCCAAGCACAAACCCCACAACCCCACCGTTGGACACCACCTCCGCCGGCACCGACACCCGCGCCGCATCCGCTGGCATCCCTACCGGCCCCGCACCGAACCCCGGACCACCCGAACCCACCACCCCGGACGACTCCGGCGGCGTTGCCCATTGGCGCGCACCATCGCCCAAGCGAGCCACATCCGCATCCCCCGCAAGCGAATCCGCCCCGGCAAACGCTCCAGGAACAGCCGGGCCATCCCACACCGGCCCGTGTCCCGGCACTATGGCTTCGCCGCCGGTACCCGCAACCGGCCCAGCCACCGGATGACGCATCCCCGGAGTCACGACATCCGAGGACTGACCGGACACCTCAGCGGCGCCGTTCGACGAATTCTCCGTGGAAGAGTCGCCCGCCTGGAATTGCGGCTCCACCACTCGCACATCGTCTACGGCCTTTTGGCTGTCCACTTGGGGGGTTTCGGCGGCATGATAGTAGTCGCGGTGCGCCGAATCGGAAGGGGAATCCCCCACCGTGGCACCGCTGTCAGAACCCAGTGAGTTGCCCCGGTACTCACCGGCTCTGTCCACACCAGACGATGCGACATCAGCGCGGACATCGCCCGCAACCGCGCTATACGCAGGCGGCATAGCGGCACGGGAACCCCCCTCCCGAGCCGCATCATCGGTACCCGGGGAATCGCCGAAGAGGTCATCTGCCTGAGGCGAGCTGTAAGGGGGCGACGGCGTGCCCGGCCTGTCCTGGCCCCGCAGCCCAGCCGGCGCAATCGCACCACCCCCGTGCCACGACAACGGCGCGTTGTCGTTCCGCGCCTCACGCACGCTGGCCTTGGAGTCCTGCCCCACCACGGCATCGGTATCCGGTGCCGAGGCCCCGTGAGCCGGGCTATCCGGCGGCATGTCCGGGGACGGAGACAAACCAGCCGCCGTTTCCTTCACTATCGAGCCATTTTCGCGTGCACCGGACACACCACCACCCAGCGGCGCCTTTTCAATGCCGGAGCCAGCAGGCAAGATGTCCGACGTCAGCGGAACATCCGAGCCCACCGATGCCGAGCCCTTCTCCGGTTCAGTGGCCATCTTTTCGGAATCCGGTGCCGGCGCGCGGGATTGCACGTCGGGCATGTCCTTCGGGGGGCTGGGTTTCTCGCTGACAGTCTCGGCAAAGCCGGGCTTTTCGCTTGTCTGTATCCCAGTCTCGGTCGTCGACTCTTCGGCCGTGTCGGTGTCGGTGTCGGTGCTGGTGGAGTCTTTCTCCCCGGTGTCGCGTGCTCGGCCCGCCGGGATCAGCTCGCCGCGCACCGCAAGGCCCGCCAGATTCCCGATACCCGAACCGATCGCCTCCGACACCCCGGCGGTGAAGGAGAACGGATTCCACTGCGCCCCCTGACCACTGATCGCGCCATACCCTGCCTCGCCCAGCATTTCGGTCAGGCCCTCTTCCAGGGATTCGCCGAGGCCGTGGCCGAAGCGGGCCACCCACATCGCCCGCACCGACATGCCGGTGTAATCCTCTAGGTTCTTGGCCACGACATCGGCGAATCTCGCCATCGAAGCCACCGGGTACTGCTCCGCATGCTCCTCGGCCACCTGCCGCGCCGCCGCCGCCAGCACCTCAGCATCGATCTTGTCACCCAAGCCCCGTACCAGGACTTTGGTGATCGCGTTGCCCACCACATTGCCCAGCGCCGAGAGCGGCACCGCCAGCAGCCCGCTGAACGAGCCGACCCCCACCGCCATCTCCGACATCGCCGCATCCCACTTCTTCCGCGTCCCCAACGCGAACTGCAACCCTTGGGCCCCGGCATCCATCACCACCTGTAGCCCGATGCCCACGATCTGGGCCATCGCCAGCCGCATGAACAACTGGCCCCACCACCGGGTCAGCAGCAACCGCATCACCGCGAACCGCGCCGCCAGCCACGCCATACTGGCCCCACCCGTGGGACCGGCCATCGCCACCGCCCAGGCGATCTCGGCCACCAGCAGCAGCAAACCCCCCACCGTGACGAACTTCAAATACTGCACCTGCAACGCCAGATTCCGCACGAACTCCGCCAGCTCCCGCAGCCCCACGCTCCCCGACTCCAACATCGGACCAAACGCGTCCAACCGCTGGGCGAATCGGTCCGCCGCCTTGCCCGAAAACCCACCCCGCACCCGCCCCACCACATCCACCACCACGGGTGCCAAACTCTCCACCGTCGCCGCGCCCGACTCCAACGCCGCCGCCACCGCGAACAACGCATCCTCATCCGCATCCGTCATGTCCTCACCGGTCAATACCTGAAAAAGCCGCCTCACCTCCTCCGGCACCATCAAGGACACGCGAAAACTCCCACCCGACTACCGACGCGGACTAGACCGAACAAGACCATTAAGCCGGTAGTATGAGCTAGCCATACAACCCGGTAAAGCAGGACCCACTTACGCAGCAACTTTGCGCGTTCAGTCATCAAGATTGGAATTAACGGGTGTTCCTGTTGTGCCGGCGAGCCTTTCAGAGTAGAGGTTTGTTGCCGTGGATGGCCCTGTTGCTTGAACGCGATGGTGATGGTGCCGGACACACCTTCGTGGCCTAGCTCGTCCAGGCGCGGCATGATGTCGTGGTGAGCGCGGAGTGCGGTGGTGTCGTGCTCGCGACCCGGGCGCACCTCAGAGAGCCCTGGCGCCGCCATCCGCCGGGGCGATGCTGACGTGGATGTTCCCGCCACGATGACCGTGCTTACCTGACCACCTGAGATCCAAGCCAAGGGTCGGGCCAGAGGTGCAGACCGGGGTGAATGTCACACTCATCAGGCGCGGAACTCCCGTGAAGTTGATCTGTGGAAGGGTCATTTATACCAGGTCTCGCCCTTTTGCTTTGCAGCCCAACAACGTGGACATCTCACGCCACCGGCACCAGCCGCAGCCACGACGACTACCCAGAGCGACACTGCTTACCTGGAAAGGTTCAGTGGGAACCGCGGTGATTTCCCAGCTTTCGTCGCCTGGATTCGGTAAGCGCGCTTGCCGAGGGCAGGATCGCCGACGCCGACAACATCCTCAGCAATGCGCAGTCGAGCATCCTCGCCGCGATCCGGGCGACCGAGCCACGCACTCCCGGTACACTCATGCTTCGCCCAGAAACCTTGGTTGAGGTATAGATCACGCCGGGAGGGCAACCCGCCGCACTGTCCGGGTTGCCCCGGGAAACGCCATTTCGCGCGAAACCGCCAACCCTTCGTCGCAGGTTTGATGGGAACGGGCACAGTTGCATAGGTGCGGGCGCACCGTTTGGTCCAACGGCTTGATCGGCCTTGTGGTGCTGGCGCTATGATCATTTTGGGCTAGTCCGAATGCGAGACGGATGGGTGCTTTTGCGTGTCCTTGATGGTGCCGGAGGAGGTGAGGCGGCTTTTTCAGGTATTGACCGGTGAGGACATGACGGATGCGGATGAGGATGCGTTATTCGCGGTGGCGGCGGCATTGGAGTCGGGCGCGGCGACGGTAGAGGCATTGGGGCCGGTGGTGGGGGACGTGGTGGAGCTGGTGCGGGGCGGGTTTTCGGGCAAGGCGGCGGACCGGTTCACGCGGCGGTTGGAGGCATTCGGACCGGTGTTGGAGTCCGGTGCTGTGGGTGTCCGGCAGTTGGCGGAGTTCGTGCGGAATCTGGCGTTGCAGGTGCAGTATTTGAAGTTCGTCACGGTGGGGGGTTTGCTGCTGCTGGTGGCCGAGATCGCCTGGGCGGTGGCGATGGCCGGTCCCACGGGTGGGGCCAGTATGGCGTGGCTGGCGGCGCGGTTCGCGGTGATGCGGTTGCTGCTGACCCGGTGGTGGGGCCAGTTGTTCATGCGGCTGGCGATGGCCCAGATCGTGGGCATCGGGCTACAGGTGGTGATGGATGCCGGGGCCCAAGGGTTGCAGTTCGCGTTGGGGACGCGGAAGAAGTGGGATGCGGCGATGTCGGAGATGGCGGTGGGGGTCGGCTCGTTCAGCGGGCTGCTGGCGGTGCCGCTCTCGGCGCTGGGCAATGTGGTGGGCAACGCGATCACCAAAGTCCTGGTACGGGGCTTGGGTGACAAGATCGATGCTGAGGTGCTGGCGGCGGCGGCGCGGCAGGTGGCCGAGGAGCATGCGGAGCAGTACCCGGTGGCTTCGATGGCGAGATTCGCCGATGTGGTGGCCAAGAACCTAGAGGATTACACCGGTATGTCGGTGCGGGCGATGTGGGTGGCCCGCTTCGGCCACGGCCTGGGCGAATCCCTGGAAGAAGGCCTGACCGAGATGCTGGGCGAGGCCGGCTATGGCGCGATCAGTGGTCAGGGGGCGCAGTGGAATCCGTTCTCCTTCACCGCCGGGGTGTCGGAAGCGATCGGTTCGGGTATCGGGAATCTGGCGGGCCTTGCGGTGCGCGGCCAGCTGATCCCGGCGGGCCGAGCACGCGACACCGGGGAGAAAGACTCCACCCGCACCGACACCGACACCGACACCGACACCGACACGGCCGAAGAGTCGACGACCGAGACCGGGATACCGACAAGCGAAAAGCCCGGCTTTGCCGAGACTGTCAGCGAGAAACCCAGCCCCCCGAAGGACATGCCCGACGTGCAATCCCATGCGCCGGCAGCGGATTCCGAAAAGATGGATCCGGAGAAGGGCTCGGTAACGCCGGGTATTCCGGTCGCGTCGACGCTCCTGGCCATCGGCTCCGCTCCTGCGAAAACGCCGCCGGATGATTCATCCGGTGCGACGGGAGCCGGAGACGGCACGGTGGCCGGGGAAAATGCGGGCGCTGCGGGCGCGTTGTCGAGCCAAGACAGGCCCGACCCGCCGCCCTACAGCCCGCCGCAAGGCGAGGACCATGCCCGCGGCGACGCACCGGCCACCGGCGATGCGACCGGCCGTGCCAGCACACCACCACCGCCCTACCGTCCGGCCGCCGATACCGGCCATACCGGACCAGTATCGTCTGATGTGGACATTACTTCCGGTTCGACCGGACATGCGCAGCCGTCCCTGCCGGGGCCGGCGGCGGGTTCGCTCAACCAGCACGGCCCACAGGCCTCCGATGTTGAGTCGACGGTCGGTGAATCCCCGGCCGATTCGCCGACGCGAGAAGACCACACCACATCCGGTTCGTCTCTTGTAGACAGTAGTGTCCGGGGCGGCTCGACAAACTCTGACGGCGGGGTAACAGCAGGGGGCTGGCGTGTCGACGCACCCCCGGCGCACGGCCAGGTTGCCGGCGGCGACCACGCCCATGCCGACTCCCCTGACGCGGGCACCTCAGGTGTGTCGGCGCAACGTCCAGCCCCGCTTCCGGGGTCGGCTTCGCCCGTTTCGGATGGCTCGGTGCTATCTGAAGGTGCCGTGCCGAGCGCGGATGTCCCTGCCCCTTCGCCGCCGCACGACGACCACCCCGACACCGGACTGTCCGTTGTGGATACTCCCGGTGCTGCGGTGGAGGGTGCGCGAGAGGCAGAGCCCGCAGCAGGCGAGCCCGGCTCCCCCGTGGACACCCCCTTGCCCCGCTCCCCCGATGCGCCCAGCGTCTTGTCCGGCGGCGTGGTGCCGGAGACGACGTCTGCTGTGGGTATGGGTGCGGCCACCGAGGGCGGGGTGCCGTTGCCCGGCCTGGTTTCAGCGCGGGGTGACGGCACCGTTGCCGGCTTGTCCGCGGGGACGGGTTCGGTCGCGGGCAGTACCGATGCCGCCCACAGTGCTACACCGCAGCCGCGCATACCTCCGCAGTCCCCGGGCGGCCGCGACGCAGCTGCGGGGCCGGTGGGCTTGCCCGCCGATACCGTGCGCGTGCCGGTGCGCGCCGATGTTGTCTCCGAAGGTAGTGGTGCCGAGTTCGTGCGTCGCCAGGTAGGCGATGCCGGTACCGGCCCAGTGGTGCTCGCCCCGGCAGACGGTTCGGGCTCTGGTGTGGTGATCCCGCCGAACCAGGCCGCGGACATGGCGCGCAGCCTGGGACGTGACGTCGTCGCGCTGGTACCGGGACGTGGCCGGCGCGGTCCCCGGTGGATGCGGTTCGGTGCCGATGGAGCACGTCCCCGCCCGACGGGCGGGCCGGGACCGATCGTGGCACCGGGGCAGACCAGCCAAGGACACCAGGGCCCGGGTGCGTTGACCGGTTCCGCCACCACTGTCCCGACGAGCGCGGCACAGACGATGCTGCCGGAGTCAACCGAACCCGTGCGTGCTGCGCAGACGGTGCCGAACACGCGTCGTGGTGAGCCTTCCACCGGCACTGCATCCGCAGCGAAAGCAGGGGGCACCTCGGCTGTCACGGCGAGTTCGGCGTCGGCGAGCCGGTGGCCTGATGTGGTGGCGATCGGCCACGGGACACGGGATGCGGTGCGTCCGGCACGTGCGGATGCGGTGTCTACCGCGGCGGTGAGCCTGCCGGTGCGGGGAACGGGAGAACGTGCCGACTACGTTGGGTGGACCCGGTCGCCGCATCATGCCGCCGCCCCGCAGGACGTCCGGCCGCTGCTGGTGGTCGGACACAACGATATGGTCGTGTCCGGGGATTTTGTTGCCTTGGCGCACGGCACCGGGGCGGACGTGCTGGCGCGAGTCAACCTCGGCGCGGGACCATGGTGGCAGCTGTACAGGGCGGACGGGAGCCGGCCTCGACTGGTTGATCCGCCCGCCGAGCTGACCCACCGGCCCAGGCCGGAACCGTTGCTGTTCCGAGGCCCCCGTGATTCCAGCGAGCTCATCGAGCGCGCCGCGTGGTTGGCACCCCATCTGCTCGACACCCAGATCGTCGCTGTCCACGTGACCGGGGACGGGCGTGCGGTCCTGGGAGATGGCAGCTTTCTCGCGCCGGAGGGTTTCGCCGCGCGGGTGCAGCAGGACCGGCGTTTCGTGCCGGGGCTGAACCTCGCGCTGCTGGGGTGCGCCGCGTATCAGCGTCCGGGGCCGGGTGCGTTGTCCTTCGCCGAGCGGTTTACCCGCGCGCTGGGCGGGCGCGCCTGGGCGACCGACGCCGAGGTGTTCCAGACCGCGGACGGCGGGGTGCACGCCACCGAGACGGTGATCACCGGCGATGGCCGGATGCTGCCGATGTTCGTCGACGGCCAGGGAACCGGCCTCTGGTCCCTGCTGGACCCCGACGGGCAGCCAGTGCTCACACGCGGACCGGAACTGCGGGCCGCCCTGACCGGCACGGCCCCTCCGCGCTACACCGACACCCGTCCCGAGCCGGTGATCAGGTGGGCGGACAACGGCGATGCCGGTCCCGCCAGGCCACGCCCCCAACTTGAGGAGACGGTCGAGGAGCGGGCGCGGGCGGAGGCGCGCCGGGCTCGTGAAGCCGGTCGGCCCCACACAGGTACGACGTTGGGGGCGATCTTCGGACGGGGCCGCATGTGGGGCGCGGCGCGGCTTGCCGAGCTCAGGAATCAGGCTGCCGCGGACCAGCCCGGTCCGCAGGAGCAGCCGCAGCCAGGCCCGTCAGCGCTGCAACCAACCGAGGCGCGGCAGGCTGGCGAAGCCAGCGAGCCCGACACCGCTACGGCGTTGGCGGCACGGTCCGGATCGGACCACGGATGGGGCGCGGCGCGGTTTGCCGAGACAACGGATGAGCTGGAGCGGCACCGGGCGGCGATACGGGCGGAGACGCGGCGGGTTCATGAATCCGACGAGCCCATCACTGCGGCGGTGGAGGCAAGATTCCGTGGAACCGTCCCCTGGAGCGCGGCCGAGACATTGGGGGAAAGGTTCGGGCCGGACGCCGCACGGAGTCTTGAGCCGCTTGGCGAAGTCAGGCAGCTGCTCGACGAGCTGTTGCGGGGGTGGTGGGCCGCGAATGAGCATGCCGATGGTGAGTCGTCTGCTGGACGGAGGCTGGCCGATGAGGATGTGCGGAGGCTGGCCGATGCGGTGGGACTGCGCTACCGGGACCGCGCGGGAGAGCCAGGCACCCGTAGTGCGGAACGGCTGCGGGGCAGGCTCCTCCACGTTCTAGACCTGACCCAGGAGCTGGGCGGGCAACCGACCGTCGACGACGCGCGGGATGTCCGACTGGTAGCCGACTGGATCCGGGACACCGGCCGATTACACGGGCCGACCGTCACCGCCGCAGACATACACACCCTCGTGCAGGAACTGACCGAGACCACCACGAACGCCCGCCCACACGAAGTGCGCCACCTGGCTGGAGTTCTCCAGCAGGCCGAACAAAGACTGGAACAGCTGGGTCAGCAACGGCGAGCGACCCTGACCGAACTACAGGCGCAGTGGCGACGTGGAGCCACCCAAGCCGTAACCCTGCGCATGGGAAGCCACACCGACAACACCGTGGCCTACCCGATCAGCAGAGCCTCATCACGATGGTGGCGAGACTTCCGCGGCGGCCGAGTAGACCTCGCCCAGATACGCCACCACTTGGGGATCACCAGCGACCAAGAACCCCTCATCGTCGTAGTCGAAGCCAGACGACGTACCGCCGGCGCCGAAAAATCATTCCTGCTCAACGACGAGATCCGCAACGCGACCACACACCTGGACACTCCCTGGGACCTAGGACAACGAGTAGCCAGCACCGAGCAATACCAACGAATCGCCGCCACCAACCAACACGGCCCAGTCGTCCTCGTCGTGCTCGGCGGCAACGCCGGCCTCGGCGTACACCTAAGCCGCGACCAGCTCACACACGGATTCGCCCAAGGACTCAGCGCAGGCGGAGACAACGCCCGCCAGGTACTTCTCGCGGAAGGCTACATCACGCACGATCCCGCCGGGCTCGGATTAGCCGCCGCGGGCCCGGGCCGGCACCAAGCCGGACTGGTGCTGCCCTCAGGCGTGCGGCCAAGCGTGCTGACGCTGCGCCTGGAGTCCACACAGGACAATGCGGTCGCCTACCCGATTAACGCCGCGACCAAAGAACAACTACTTGCAGCGGCAGAGAGGGCGTCGGCGCAGTTGGCTGATGATTCGCGGATCGCCGTGATGGCCTGGATCACACCGCGGGACAAGTTCACCGTCGCCGACGAAGAAACGCGGGAAACGCAGGATCTGACCCCACGTGATTTCGCTCGTCGGGCGATCGAGGATGCGCGCTCCCACGGGATCACCGGGCATGACGATGATCGCACCGTCATCGTCCACACATTCGCCAGGGAACCTGAGCAAACGCTACAAGAGCGGGCCCGGCAGGACTTAGCCGCGAGTTTCCGCGAGGCGGGGCATCGCGGGCCGGTGCACGTGGCCAGATGGAACACCGCGACGAACAGCATCACCTACGAACCTGTGGTCCCGTGGTCGCCCCGATTGCGGCTGGCGATACCGGTTGGTTCAAACACGATCGACGCTGTCGCGTATCCCCTCAACAGTACCGAGGAGGCGCTTTGGAGGCAGTGGGCTGAATCGGGGCCTAACCTGGACGGACTGTTAGCAGAGGTGCGTGATGAAACACCGACTCTCGTGCTGGCGTTCCGTCATCCTGATGGAAATTTCGCCTACGTCGACCCTGGAAGCTGGCGCAGCCAGCGCCTGAGTGCCCGGCAATTCGGCCGGGTCGTGGCTGGAGCGTTGCGTGACGTAATCGCCTCGGATCCCAGCAAGCCCGTCGTCGTGTTTGCCGTGCAGCAGCATGACGAGGTTGCCGTGGGAGAGCACGCGCGCCAGGAACTCGCGAGAGGAATACAGCGATACGGCCACGAAGGGCCGGTTTATGTTGCTGCGGTAAAGGAACACAGCGACGGCGACGATATCCGGTTCGACGCTCAGGGGATCGCCCTCGCCGGAGGACGCCCGCGCCCCGCCGAACTTTCGGTGCGCGAACTGACCTTCCGTTTGCTGGCAGCCGGTGGAACCGCGGCGGACGTGGCTTGGTGGAGTCAGTGGTCGTCGAAAGGTTTCCGGGTCAGCGGTTCTGGACCGGCCACGTCGCGCAACACGGCCTTTGTCCTCGCGCGGTTGTGGGGAGACGAGTTCGTCACACCGTCGGGCACCGTGTCGGCCTTCGAATTCGGTCGCCAGATGACACTCAGCGGGCCTTATCAGGACTCGGTCGCTGCGCATTCAGACGCGCCTGTCGTGTTGGCGACCGTGGGAGCCGAGACCGGGCTAAGCGAACACGCCGCGCGTGAGTTCGCCCGCGGCGTGTGGAGCAACGATCCGAATCGCGCGGTCCATGTCACGGACCGGGATTTCCGGTTGCGGCGCGATGCGAACGGCGTGGCCATCTTCCTCTTCCTCGCTAATCCTCCGAGGTTCGTGCCGCCGCAGGGCTGGTCGCCGGTTGCTGAGCTGATCCGGCCCGCGGACGACGACTTCGGGCCAGTGGTGACGTATTCGACCCGGTCAATACGGACGCAACTGTTTGACTGGGACACGGAGTGGTTCGTCTCGGCGGCCGGCCACCGAAGGCCATTCGTTGTGGTGGCAAAACCGGAGGCCAGACGCTTCCACGTGCTCGACCCGGCGACCAAGCAGGAGTGGGTTCTCGGTCCTTCTGACTTCGGCCGGAGCGTGGCCAGGAGCGCGGAGTTCCAGCAGGGCCTCAGCAGCGATCCGGACCGCCCGGTTGTGGTGCTGTTCGGCAACTGGCCGTCCGGTCTGACCGAGCGGGACGCGCGATCGTTGGCCGAGGGGTTGCGCAGCGACGGGATCGCACGGCCCGTCTTCCTGTCCATGGGCGAGGTCACGACGCACCCGGACACGTGGCGGTGGCGGCCGCACGCCCTGATCGAGGCCCCGTCTGTGCAGTCGGCGCAGCTCACGCATCCCGCCAGTGCTGTCGAGGCGCTGCGGCCCTCGCTGGTCTCCTGTCTGGGCAGTGCCCACGCGGGTGTCCCTGACCAGCTTCGTTCGTTCGGGATTCCCCGGTTGTTGTCGGAGTTGGGGTATAGCGGTCCCCAACCGCCGATTGTCCTGCTCACGAGCAGGCAGGGCGAGGATTTCATCCTGCCGGACGAGAGAAGGAGAATCCCCCCTGGGCCTTTCGGCTCCGTACTGGCGAAAAGCCCGAAATACCTTGATGCGATGGGAGAAGACTGGCGACGACCGGTAGTGATCGTCACGGTAGGCGGGACGCGGCACCAGCGTGATGCGATGACGGGCCTGCACCCCTTGACGCAAGGACTGCTGGGTACCACCGATGCCGACCGGCCCGTCTACATCACCGAAGACAACATCGTGCCAAGCAGGCTCGCCTCGCCGGCAGGCGGGAGCGTCGTGTCGGGCGGACTGAGACTGCTGACGACCGACCAAAAGCAGCCGCTCCCGCCGCAGCAGAAACTGCAGTCCCACAACTTGCGGATCGGCGTGGGCGCGGAGTCGGCGCACAACGCCGTATGTTTCCCGGCGCATCCAGGAGACGCGGACGAGTGGCGAACATGGGGATCGTTGGACTACGCCGGGCACGGGCCCATGCTGCGGCGCGCGGTAGCAGAATTCGATCCGGACCCTCTGTTCGTGTGTGTGCGAGCGTTCGACGGAAAAGTATTGGCAACGCCCAACGGGTCTGACCAGCCTGGGGCACCGGACCCTGTTGAGCTGGGCACGCTCATTCTGAGTTCCCCGGACTTCCAACTCGCCGATACCGGGCAACTCGGGCGAACGGTGGTGGTCGTGCCGATTTGGGGGAGTACGCCGCTACCGGACTGGTACGCCAGAGCACTCGCCGAAGGCTTGCGGCAAGTTGGTGGGCCGCCACGACCCGTGTACGTCTACGACGGATACAGCCACTCTGCCTCCGACACCGACGCCGTGTTGGACCGGCTGCGAAACGTGACACCCGAGCTGCACTGGCGGCGGGCTGGGGATGTCCGTGACCCGGAGGAGTCCCGGGAATTCGTGCCGCACTATGAACCGGATTCCCCGCCGAGTTATGAGAGTGCCGGGGAGGCCGCGTCCGCGGTCGCGGCTGTCGACAGGCAACGCGAGGCAGCCCTGTCCGGCGCCACCCGCCCAGCCCTGCCCGCTGAGATCACCGAAGCCGCGATCGCTACCGTACGCCAGCGGTGGAGCGAAGAGTTCCAAGAAGCCGAACGCGCACTAAGCGCACTGCCCGCTAACTGGCTCGCCGACCTACAGGCGCGGGCCACGACGATCCTCGCAAGCATGTGGCCACGCCCCAGACAGAGCGACACACCCTCGGCAATGGCCATGCAAGACCTGTGGGACCGAATGGCCCAGCGGATCGCCTACCGACTCTCCGCCGACGCACCCGAAACGAGCGCATGGGCTGAGGCCGCGGCAATGGTGGCACCCGTTCTGTCCCTTCAGATCGTGCAGCCAGTGCGGGGGCCGGAGGAGTCGCCGGGGTCCCCGGATGAGTCGGAGGGGTCCCCGAGACACGGGGCGTCACGCGAGGGAACCGCAGAGCCGGTTTCCGGCAGGGACGAGGAGTTGCCGGATCCGGGGGCGGAACCGGAGTCCGAGCCGTCGGACGGGCCGCCCAGCGGTTCCGGATTGACGCACGAAGGCACATCCGGCCCGTCCACTGCCGCCGGTTCCGCATTGGACGCGGTCGCCGAGTTCGCCGAGCTGACCGGGCGGATGCGGCGGCATCTGGCGACGTTGCCGCCGAATTTCGGTCCGGAAGTGCGCCCGAAGGTCGAGCTTACGAGGCGGCTGTTGGCGGAGCGGCAGAACTGGACTCCGGCCCAGTTGGACGGCGTCCGGGCGGGTTTGCCGGGTTCGCGGCGGGTGGAGCAATCGGTGCGGAATGTTCGGCGCCGGATGGTGCGGCACGTGTATGACCGGGCACAGCAGTCGATAGCGCTGGGGCGTGACCCGATCGTCTTCTTCCACAACGGTGTGCCGGGAGGCGTGAGTTCCCGGCCCGATGTGCGTCTCGGGTTCGAGATCGAATTCCAGCTCCTGCACGGAGATTTCGGCACACAGCTGGAAAGTCTGGGCACCTACCTCGACGACGAGGGATTTCTGGACTGGGATGACGCGCCATCGAGCCTGCTCACCGCGGATGAAGCCAAACGCGTGGTGGCCGAGGGGAAGTGGGCGTTGATCAAGGAGGTGCTGGAAAACGAGGTGGAGGTGACATCACCGATCCTGCGGGCTGGTGCCTGGCCCGATGTGGCCCGGTTGCTGGAGGCGGCACGCCTGCATGGCGGTGACGCCCGGGACTCCGCGGGAAATGTGAACGTCAGCTTCGACTGGCCGTTGACTCCGGCGCACTACGTGCGTCTGGCACAGTTGGTCAAGGCATTCGAGGCGCTGCTGTACCGGCTGGGCAACGTCCAGGGCAGCGCGGCCGGCGGGCCGCACCGCAACATCAAGATGGCAGGCCCCATGCCGCTCCCGGTGACCCTGGACACGGCGGATCAGGACGGGGAATCGGCCGATGACTACGGCCCTGCCCACGACCTGAACTCAAACAAGCACGACGCGGTGCTTTTCGAGCTTACGGAGCTAAACGGGCTTGAGCGCACGGAGTTCCGGCTCTGGGCGGGGAGCCTGAACCCCGCGGTGTGGCAGGCGCGTGCCGAGTTGAGCGCGGCGATGGCGCTGGCCGTCACCGACCCCACGATCTATCCGGAGCTGGAGCGGCGGATGGTCGAGCCGGATCTGCTGGGCCATGAGGATCCTGGATTGGACGAGGACGCCAGGCTGGAACAGCTGCTGGATTTCCTGGCGCTCTTGCCGCTGAGCCCGGCCGCGCAGACGCAGGTGGTGCAGCTTTTCGCCACGACACAACCGTGGCGGGATACCGGCGGCAACGATCCCGAGTACCGCGCGCAAACGGTGGACCTGCCGGGCAACTCCAAGCTGTTTCCCGCCCCGGGAAACTCGAAGGCCAGCGTGGTCGCGGCCACGCACTCGTACCAGCTATATGAGGACGCGTGCCTCATCCTGGCCAAACTGACGTCGAATCAGAACGCGATCCGGCTCTGGGACGGCCGCGCTCTCGACTTCGACAGGTTCGCCTGGATGCTCGGTCAACGCGGCGTCGGGATGTTCCACGACAATTGGACCGTGCTGGCGATCCGCGGCGGCGTTCCCCCAGCGCTCGTGAGCAAGGTGCTCGAATCCGGCCGAAGCCGGGTGCTGGTACCGGCGGAGGAAATGAGCCGAACCCGCGACGGGCGACTGGTGACCGGCCGCACGTACGTCGACCAGCATGGGGTGCTGAAATTCCAGCCCAGCGCGCGAGGATGGATCGAGTTCGCACATGGGTCCACCGACGGGCGGCCGACCGGTAAGGCAGACCTGGGCGAGGCGTTGGCCGAAGCCTACAAGGCACGCTGGCCCAACGACGGACACCAGAGTCGTACCATCCAACACTGGCCCGTCCGAGAACCAGGGGCAAGGCCGTAACGGGTCACCGCCGCCGGCAGCGGGTGACGGCTGATTTCGCGCGAAATCGCCGCCAACTCCGCACCCAGGCCGTCAATTTCGCGCGAAATCGCCAACCCTGCTGCGCGGCCAGCCACCGCTCCCCCGTTCCCCCGCTTGCCGCGTCGAGGTCGACGTCCTGCGTCCGCCGTGCCGGACCGTCGGGCCCGATGACGGTGGGCGTGAACCAGTCCCGGCCGGGTTCTTCGGAGAGCTCACCCGTCCACAAGACACCGCCAGCGATGATTCCCGTCCCGTGATGTTTCCCTACCATGTCTACGATTCCCCATTCCTGTCATTCGCGATCGCGTAACACTCCTCGCACAACTGCCACCCTTCCGGCGGGCGCTCGTTGGGCCCCCAACCGATCTGGCCACAGAATCCGAGCACGACCTTTCCGCCCTCGTAATCCGCTTGCGTCGTACCGGAGTACGCGAGATGAACGACGCGTTCCCGCCAGGAGGGCGCAAACTGGATCGTTCGTCTCACCTCAGCGACCCCGAGGTCTTGCGTCGATGGTTGCGCGGGTGCCTGCCCTGCCGAAGGCATGCCTTCGACCTGCGCGCGGCTCACCGACGGCACGTCGCTGGCGAGTACCGCACTCATGAAGCACAGAATGCACGGCATGCCCGTGAAACGGTCGACAATCTCCGCATCGTCCGGTGTGATCCGGTCGCCGCACACGGCCACCCACACGACCGGATCATCGCCGCCCGAAGCTTGGTCGATCTCGCTCGGAGCACCCCCACCGGCGTTCAAGACCCGCGTCGCGGTCGAAGCAGAATCGCCGGGCACACGATAGGCATGGACCTGCGGCGGACCGCCGAGCGCCAAGGTAGCGCCCCGGCGGCGGGCAAGAACAACCCCTCTCATGCCGCCCACCACCACCCACCGACAGGGCAACCACCGGCCGCAACGTCTAGTACGTTCCCCACCCCGGCCAGCGGCATGACTCGCCCGTCCGGCACCTTCGGGGCGCAGCAGCGGGGCACGTCCCCCGGTCCGGCCGGTCTCCTGCACCAAGGCGGAGCCAGTACTGCACGGCGTGCACTCCGGCCCCATTTCCCCGGAACCACGCCAGATCGGTCACGGAACATTGGCATCATCCCCCGGAGCTATTCAGAAACATCAGGACGGATCCGCTGGCCAAGCCCGGCCAGGACAGCCTGCGATGGTTGATGTCCAGCACGTCGAACGTCATGTCGAACACCGCCTCCAGCCGGTGCACGACACCGCCGCCTACACGCGAATCGAGGTCAACGGATCCCTGGGCGCGAACAATCAGGGCTCCGGTGCGCTACGGCGGCGGCCTACGGAAGGTGGAAGCACAGACGTCCTTACTGGGGGCGCGGGCTCACGGACTGGACACCGAGCGTCGTCCAAATCCGTACGAGCCGGAAGGGCAGATGACCGGGCAGACAACTGAGCAATCAACTGGGCGGATTGGTATTGCGAGATGTCGTTCGTGGCCGCATGGACATTTGTTCGCCGCTACTCTGTGATCCTCGGTGATCACAGAAGGGAACAGTCGTGAGTCAGTGCCATGAGCGCAACACGCAACTGACCGCAGCGCGTGAAGAAGCTCGGCTCACGCAAGAAGCCCTGGCACAGCTGGTCAACGAACAGGTTTTGCGAGATACAGGGACGCCCGGCGCTGCGACCGACCACTACATCTCCAGGCTGGAACGTGGACGTGTCCGGTGGCCGCGCGGGGCCGTTCGTCAGGCACTGCGGATCACTCTCGGGGCAGCCGACGACGACGCGCTCGGTTTCTATCCACCACGGCGTCAGACCGCTACCGTCGGGAGAGACGAGCCAGAGGTGGGTGAGGACGTGAAGCGCCAAGCATTTCTCCGTGGGGTCGCGGCATCAGTAACCGGAATGACGCTCAGTGCCCCGGTCGCTGAGGCGGCCGTTCGTGCCACCGTCGCGGGCCCCTCACCTACCCGGGTGGGCACAGATGACGTGCGGCAGGTCGCTGAGTCGGTCGATTTTTTCGGAGACTGGCAGGACCGGCGCGGCGGCGGTGCCTGCATGGATGCCATCGCGGGTCACCTGGCCTGGGCGACCAGCCTGTTGCAGGCCCGCGGCAGCCGGACAACGATACGTGACCTGCATTCAGCAGTGGGGTTCATGGCCAACGTCGCGGGTTGGGGTGCCTTCGACGCTGGACAACATGCGCGAGCCCGCGGTTACTTCAACGATGCCCTGGCCTGCGCTGAGATTGCTGGCGACTGGGGCCTACGCGCCAACGTGCTTTCCGATATGGCGCGCCAAGCCATCTACATCGGCACAGTCGAAGACGCTCTTACGCTTATTGAGCTCGCTCAGGTTCGCCAGGACCGGCTTACCCCGACCGCACAGGCCATGCTGTCGGTCGTGCGCGCCCGAACTCTCGCCGCCAAAGGACAGGGTGACGACGCCTATGGTGCTGTCCTCCGGTCTGAAGATCACTTCAGCGACAGCGAACCCGACAACGATCCCACGTGGATCCGGTACTTCAGCCAAGCCGAACTGGACGGGGACAATGGGCATGCACTCCTCGACGTCGCGCTCACGGGCAACCACGTCTCTGCTACCCGCGACCGCTTGGCCCGATC
Organism: Saccharopolyspora phatthalungensis; assembly: GCF_014203395.1. NCBI lineage: Bacteria > Bacillati > Actinomycetota > Actinomycetes > Pseudonocardiales > Pseudonocardiaceae > Saccharopolyspora > Saccharopolyspora phatthalungensis. Next base: position 249,269 of record NZ_JACHIW010000003.1, on the reverse strand, counting down.
TCTGGCCGCCTACGATCACAACAACGTTCGAGCACGCGCCTTTGTACTGGGAAAACTCTCGATCTTGGAACTCACCCGCGGTGATGTCAAGCAAGGCATCGACTACGGCCGGCAAGCCATCAACACCGACGACCGGCTGTCGTCCCGACGAGCGCGCGATGACCTGGCCCGGATTCAGCGCGCGCTCGTCAAACACCGAGACCTGCCCGACGCGAAAGAACTGCAGGGCCGCCTGGCCCGATCCCTCCGAAACTCCGCGTAGGCCCCCGTGTCCGCAGCTACCTCCGCGACCTGCACATCGCGACCAAGCCCCATGCGCGGCTCGATGACGTAGTCGAGCTCCGTCACCAGATCGCCAAGACGATGCAGGGCTAACACCATGACCACCCCGAACGACCGTGCCCAAGCCGAGACCCAGGCCCTGCAAGCGGCCTGTGCCCAGAGGGGCATAGACGGTGCAGACGCCGTTCTTCTCAGCTTGGGCGACAGCGACCTTCCGGCTGCCACACCAACTCGTCGCCCGTGTGACCCGAACGGCAAGTCAGCGCGATACCGCCTTGCGGGAAGTCGCCATGTCATCGTGGCTGCACAGCGCCCACATCCCGGTGGTGCGGCCCGTCGAGGAACCGGTCGAGCTGAACGACACCGTGGTGACCTTCTGGCACGAACTGCCTCCACACCGGCCCGCAACCCCAGCCGAAATCGGCCAGTTCCTGCGCAAGTTGCACGGCACGCCACCACCTGCGGAGGGCCTACTTGCGGCGCTGCGACCTTTCGTAAGGGTCGCCGAGCGCATCGACGCCGCCCGGATCCTGGCCGACGACAAGAAGTTCCTGCATGAACGCCTCGGCGATCTCAAAACCCGGTGGAAGACGGCCACTTTCATGCTCGGACTGGCCGTGGTCCACGGCGACCCGCACGATAACAACATCGTTGCCACCGACGACGGCACCGTCCTGGCGCTCGACCTCGAACGCTTCGCGATAGGCCCGCTAGAATGGGATCTCACACTCGTGGCGATCGAATACGACAGCTTCAGCTGGGTCAGCCCAGCTGAATATCAGTAGTTCGCTGACGCCTACGGCTTCGACGTGCTTCGACGTCCTCGCCAGCCCGTCATATGCGCTGCTACGCGACATTCGTGAGCTCCGCATGACCAGTTGGCTCGCCAACCGCGCAGACCAAAGCGACCGGATCGGAGCCGAAACCCGCTACCGCATCGACTGCCTTCGCGGGCACTACGGCCCGCGGCCCTGGAACTGGATTGCCTCCTAACAACGACAGGCCACCGGGAGTTGGTACAGGGGGCCACGATGTCGTCCCAGGTAACTCCCTTCTTGATCTCGTCTGGCCACGCGGCGAGACGGTCCAGATCTACGGCTTCGTGCCCGCAGCGGTGGCGTGCGGTCCGAGCCGGCCGAAGGGGAGCATGTCAGTGGGTGCGTGCGGTCAGTTGACCAGGGACGATGCTTCGGCTCCGGGTCGGTTTTCGGGCCGGTAGCAACGGCCCTTGGTGGCGACGGTGAACACGATGTGCAGGAGCGGGCCGAGCACCATCGCGATGAACGAGGCGTAGTAGTCCGGGTATAGGCCGACGATACCGAGGCCGCCGACGAATACGGCGATACCGAGCGAGCTCAGGCCGCACGGATTCCAGGCACGCACTTCGTGTTCGCGGTACTCGATGTCTTCGCTGCGGCCAAGACGCAGCCAGCGGCGGCAGACGAAGTAGTCGGCCAGGATGATCAGCACCCAGGTATTGGTGAGCACGCCGGTGATCGCGAGGAACGTGTCCAGGTGGTTGATCACATTGAACGCATAGAACACCACACCCAATATCAGCACCAGGAACATCCACCACTGACGTCCCGGCCGGAATTTCGCTGCCACATCGAATCCGGAGGACAGCGCGATGGACCCGGAATACAGGTTCATGACGTTGATGCGGATTTGCGTGACGATGGCGAACACGACCCCGGCGCCGCCCATGAGATAGACGAACATGAACCCGGGATCCTGCGCCAATACCTGCCCGTCCGGTCCGGTTAATCCTCCGAGAATCGTGGAGCCGATGAACGCGCCGAGGAAGATGACGGCGAACATCGGGATCAGCTCGCCCAGCATGATTCCCGCGGTTCCGCGGTATCGGATGTCGCGGGCCGCGAACCTGCCGTAGTCCGTCGCCATCAGCCCCTGGAAGATCATCTGGCCGTTGGCGAGGCTGAACGCGGTCCACATCGCGGCAGAGTCCACCGGCGCCGTCGCATGCCAGTCAGCGGGACCGGCAGCGGTGTGCTCGGTACCCAGCTTGTACAGGCCCCAGGCCAACAGCAGCAAGAACAGCGGAAAGCCCCAGGACTGTAGGAACGACATCGCGTGCATTCCGCGCCAGACGAGCAGAAGCGTCACCAATCCCACGACGGCGAAGATCCCGATGCCGCCGATCGAGTTGATCGGCACGTCGAAGTAGTGCGCGATGGCGTGGGAAACGATCGTCCCCTCGAAAAGGAAGTAATAGATGTAGTTGACGGCATAGATGAAGGAGGTCACCGCCGAACCGTGGCTGCCGAACCCAAGGCCGCGGCTGAGCAGGTTCTGGGAGAGACCTTCCCGGCTTGCCATCCGCATGGTCAGCATGCCGATCAACACGGCACCGAAGAAGAAGTAGCCGATCGGCGCGAGCATGCGCGGCCAGCCCACCAGGAATGACTGCTGGGCACCGAAGGAGAAGAAGAACATTGCCGTGGCGTTACCGAGCAGCACCAGGCTGATCGCCGGAATCGGCCATCGCTGGCCGCTGGGCACTCGATCGATCGCGAAGCTCTCGATCTGGTCGTCGATGGAGGTGGCTGGCCCACGAAACTTCTCAAGGATTCCCATGATGAACCTTGTCTTGTGACGGATCCACGGGCGGGATCATCGAAGTGCGAAGATGACTTCGTTGCTAACGGACAACGTTTTTCGTGGGACCGACAACACGCGTGATCGAACGCGGTTCGTTCCACACCATCTGCAGGTTGCCGAGGGTCCGGTAGGCCCTCAGCGCCATTTCGTTGTCGACCAGTTCAGTCGTGGTCCGGTAGTGCTGGATCGTGCCCACAAACTTGTTGAGGACCCCGTTTTCCTGCCACGCTTCCCCGTCCACCGCCAGGTGCCGGGGCAGGAAGTTCCGCCGGAGACACCGCCGGGTCGCGCGGTCGATCGCGTCGGCGTCGAGGTCGGGAAACTCTCGCTGCGCGACCCGCACTGCCTCGGCAGGGAACGCATGGGCGTATTGGCACGCCTTTTCCAACGCGGTGATCACCGCTTCGTGCCGGTCGGGATCCGCCTGGATCACCTCGCGGCGGCTGGCGAGCGCCGAAAGCAGGTAGGGGCCGAAGAACCGGGAGAAATCGAAGACCTCACGCAGTCCGGCCGCGATGGCGATGTCGGCCTGCGGGGGAAACGCGAGGCAGATATCGGCCTTTCCCGCGAGTACCGGCTCGGGCTCCGTGCCGATCGGCACCTGGAGGACGCGATGGGCCTGCTCCGGATCGGCTTCGTAGAGGAATCGCAGGAATCGCAACAGGGCCCACTGCGAGTCCGGCTGGGGCTGGGTGGAGACGGTCCGGCCGACGATCGTCTCGGTGACGAATGTCCGGGGATCGTCTGTGGCTTCTATGCCTGCATCCTCGGCGAGCGCGAGAATTGCCTGTCCGTTGCAGAGCGTTCCCACCACGACGGCGTCTTCAACGCCTTGCTCGTGCGCGCGCATCACGAACACCGGGTCGTGCACTGAGTAGTCCGCCAGACCGCTTTCCACCGCAGACCACGCCTCGGTGCCGCCGCCGGCCGCGGTGATCTCGACATCCAGCCCTTCGTCCTCGAAAAAGCCGACGTCGTATGCGATGTACAGCGGCAGGTACAGCAGCGAGTGGAACGCCTCCGTGATCCGCACAACGCCGGACCACCTGCCGCCGGAGGCCGGCTCCGCGACGCGGCTTGTCGCAGAGGATTGGGTGGGACCGGGTTCCGCGGCCGGCTCGTTCGTTCCAGGGAACAGCGAGGCGATGGACGCGGCCGGCAGGCCGAGCATGATCGCCTCGCCGATGAACGCCTTGCGGGTGAGGTCGCCGCGCTGATAGCGCTCGACCAGACCGTCGAGCTTGCGGCCGGTCGTCACGGGGAGCTGACGACGGCGGAGCAGACCGCGGACCCGGTCGCGCATGTCGTCCTCGGTCGGCTCGGCGGACGGCTGGTCCTCGAACCGGAACTGTAGGTCTGCTTGCCGGCGGTCCAATACGGCGATCGGACGCAGCAGGATCGTTCCGTCGCTCTGCAGGGCGACCTCAACGACGTCGCCTTCCTGCAGCTCGGCGGCGCGGCGAACCTGGATGGGCAGGGTTACCTGGCCGTTGCTTCTGATGTAGGCGGTCTCGGGGCGATCCACGGGTCCTGACCTTTCCTTGAGATCTCGATCTGAGATCTCAACCTTGAGATCTCAAACAGGGTGAATGCGGCGGGACGCGCTGTCAAGAGCCGATCCGACGTCCTGCGTTTCAGCCGCCGAAACCGGCGATCAACTCCTCGGCGGCCTGCCATGCCTGACTGGCACAAGAATCGGTGAAAGCTGCCAGTGTCTCGGCCATCGCCGCATCCCCGCGATCGCGGCGCACCCGGAGCGCTTCGTCCTGAATTTGGGGAAGCTCCTTGGCCCAGCGACGTTCGAGCTCGTCGAACGCGCTGCGGACGATCGGCTGCCGCTCGGCGAACATCCCGCCAGATTCATCGCCTTTGACGCGGTCGAGCAGCAGCCGGAACCGCCACCAGTACGAACCCTCATCGAACGTGTCCTCGGGGGCATCCACGGGGCAACGCGGCAGCCGACCCGCCGAACCGGCCGTGGCGAAAGCCGCGGGCACCCGGCCCGCACCCACGAACACCGGCAGGTACACACCGGTGCACGGAGTCACGGGCGTCCACCACAGATACGGCAGCGGCTCATCTCCGGCGGGCAGCACGAACACGGCCGAACTCGCCGTATTGCCCCAGGTAAAGCCCGACGGATGGGAATGCATGCACAGGCTGAGGAAGTCCGGCAGGGCGGCGTTGAAGTACGGCCCGTCCAGGAAGGTGTCCTCGTAGTGGTCACGGAGAATCCGTTTCGCCCCCTCGACGTCCACCCCGCCCTTCGCCGAGATTTCCCGCAGCAACTGCCGCGACCGCTGCAGCCGGATGTGCGAAACCTGCAGCGGGGTGCCCGGGTCGGTGTAAGCGCGGGCGAAGTCGAACTCGCCTTCCTGCCCGGCATTCCACCAGCCGGCGCCGACCGCATGCGCCACCAGATCCTCGCTGGCGCGGTCCCACTGCGTCCGGATGGTGGCCTGGTTGGAGATCGCCCAGGTCCCCTCCCGGACCCGGCGAGCGACCCACTGGCGGCCGGAGGTCTCCACGATCCAGGCCTCGTGCGGGTCGGCGATGACGAACGAGTTGTCGTAGGCGCCGGAACGGGACGGGCTGCCAGGCACCGCCGCCCCCCACTGCCCGTACTGCTCGACAAGCGCGCATATGACGGTCATCGCCTCCTCGGCGGTTCGTCCGCGCTCCAGCCCCAGGCGCACCAGTTCCATTCCGAGCACCCCGGGGTCCACCGGCGCTCCGGCGCGGTCCATCGCCACCCCGGCGGCCCAGTCGCGGGTGAACAGCGCCTCGTTGCCGACGACGACTCCCCATTCGTTCAGGCCCAGCTCGTGTCCCCAGCACCAGTACGGGGACCCACCCACGTGGGCATAGGAGGCGGCGTCGTCGATCTCTACATAGGCCAGCGCCAGCTTGTCCCCGGCCGTTGGTCGTCGTTGAGGGTAGAAGCACAACGGTTGGGCGTCGGAGACCGGCCGGTCGCTGTTCTTGCCGACGAGCACATGGCCATTCGGTGTCACGTCGGGCATCGCGACGAAGGTGTCACAACTCCACGGATGCAAAGTTGCCTCCAATGCGGTGGGCGCGGGCGGACTTGAGATCTCAAGTCTGCCACATGGCCGGAGCCCCACCGGCTGGCGGTGCGGGCGATTTCAATGGGAAATCAGCCCGTTGATTTCCATTGAAATCGCCCGCAAACTGGCGCCCGCCACAGTCACTACCAGCGACGACGCCTCACGCATCACAGGGATCGTCGGGGTCAGGTGAGCTTGGCGATGAGTTCGGTCAGCTCGGCGAATTCACCCGGGGTCAGATCTCGCAGCGGACTCCGGACGGGACCGGCCGGTCGGCCGATCGCCCGAACACCCGCCTTCACGATGCTGACCGCGTATCCGGCGCCGCGATCGCGGATCTTGCAGTAGGGAATCACGAATTCGTTGAGGTCGCGGTAGATGCGGTCCCGGTCCCCGGCACGCACCGCGTGGTAGAACTCCACCGCGAATTTCGGGACGAAGTTGTAGATCGCCGAGGAGTAGGTCGTGACGCCCAGTTCCGTGTACGGCAGCGCGAACATCTCGGCGGTGGGCAACCCACCGATGTAGGTGAAACGGTTGCCGAGCCGCGCGTACACCCGGGTCATCAACTCCAGATCACCGACGCCGTCCTTGAACCCGACCAGGTTCGGGCAGGTTTCGGCAAGTCCTGCCAGCGTGTCCTCGCGGAAGACGGCGTTGGCCCGGCTGTACACGATCACGCCCAGATCGGTGGCGTCGCACACCGCGCGGACGTGCGCGGCGAGACCATCCTGCGGGCTGCCGGTCAGGTAGGGCGGCAGCAGCAGGATCCCCGCCGCGCCCGCGCGGGCGCATGCCTTGGCCATCTCCACCGCGGTCGCGGTTCCGTAGCCCGCAGCCCCGATCACTGGGAAGTCGTCCGGGGCTTCGGCCACCGCAGCGGCGGTCACCCGCTCGACCTCGGTCGGAGTGAGCGAGAAGAACTCCCCAGTGCCGCCCGCCGCGAACAGCCCCGTCGCGCCGTGCTGGCAGAGCCAGCCGATGTTGTCCCGGTAGGACCTCTCGTCGAACGAGAAGTCGTCGTGGAACGTCGTGACCGGGAAGGACAGCAGACCACTGCCCAGCCGTCGCATGACGTCCTCGGGAGAACTCGTCACCATGGGATCACAATTCCTTCGTTGTCAGCGTTGGAGCTTCTTCTTGGCGGTTTCGGGGATCGTCAGCGTCGTGAGCAGGGTCCCGATCGCGGTGGCGATGATGTAGTAGGCGGGGACGCGGCTGTCGCCGGTCACGTCAATGAAATAAGTGAGGAAGAGCGGAGCGGCCCCGCCGAAGATCGCGGTCGAGATGTTGTAGCCGATGGAGTAAGCGGTCACCCGGATCCGGGTCGGGAACAGCTCCACCAGGACGCACTGAATGACCGAGGTGTACATCGCGAAGCAGACGAACATGATCGCCATTCCGGCGATGCTGAGCGCTCCCCTGTGGTCAACCAGCAGGAAGCAGGGGTAGACCACGACGCACGTCGCGATCGACGAGGTCAGTAGCACCGGCTTGCGGCCGATCCGGTCCGACCAGCGCGACGTCAGCGGCACGGTGCACAGCAGCGCGAGGATGCCGACGGCCGTGGTGCCGAAGGACGCCGTGGGGTCGAAGTGCAGCGACTTCTGCAGATACGACGGCATGTAGCTGGTGAGCACGTAATACCCGGAGCTGTTGAGTAGCGACAACGTCGCGCAGACAAGGATCGCCCGGCGGCCGACTCGCGATGTCAGCGCCTCGCGCACCGGCTGGCTCGCGACCTCACCCGCTTCGGAGATCTCCCGGTACGCCGGGGACTCCTCCACCTTCCTGCGGATGTAGAGCCCGACGATGCCTAGCGGGAGCGCCACGAAGAACGGGATGCGCCAGCCCCAACCGTGCAGCTGCTGTTTGCTCAGCACCTCGGTGAGCAACAGGCCGATGACGCTTCCGGTGAGCAGCGAGGAAAACGAGCCGATCTGGGCGAAGGACACAATGAATGCGCGCCGGTTCCACGGGGCGTGCTCGCCCGCGAACGACATCACGCTGCCGAGTTCACCGCCCGCGGACAGGCCCTGCACCACGCGCAGCAGCACTAGCAGCAGCGGTGCCGCGATACCAATCGTTGCCGCGGTGGGCAATAGCCCGGCAGCCGCCGTGGCCAGCGACATGGTCATCAGGGAGGCGATCAGCACCTTGCGGCGGCCGAACCGGTCGGCGAAAAACCCGCCGACGATACCGCCGAAGGGCCGGAACACGAACGTCACGGCGAACACCGCGAAGGTGCTGATCAATCCGCTCGTGTCATCGCTGGCGAAGAAGTTGGCCGCGATCGGAACCGTCAGGAATCCATAGATCCCGTAGTCGTACCACTCGACGAACTGGCCCGCGGCGGTGCCGGCCATGACCCGGCGCAGGGACGACTTGTTTGTTGTGGCCGAGGAGACGTATCTGACCTCGGCGTCGGCAACTGGCTGGCTCACGCTGGTGACTCCGTTCCGGGCTGGTACCGCGAGGATGGGATGGGGTTATTCGGCGCACCACGCCTTGAGGAATTCCTGCGTTGGGTCGGTCGCGACCCGGACGCCGAGATCGTTGAGCTCGTGGGCGATCGCGGCGATGGTGTGTAGCAGCGGCCCCGGTCGGGCCGACTCCGCCATGTGCGCGATGCGGATCACGGTGGCGGCGTCACCATCCATTCCTCCCGCGATGTGCACACGGTGCCGCTGCGCCAGCCCGCGGCGCAGGGTTGGGGCATCGACTCCCGTCAGCCGGAAAGCGCCGACGGTGTCCGACTCCGCGCCCGGCGGCGCCACCGGGCGCATCCCGAGCGCGGCCATCGCCGCACGCAGGCCGGTGCCGCTGCGGCGGTGGCGGTCCCAGCGTTGCTCGATGCCTTCCTCGGCGGTCAGCTCAAGCGCGCGGCGCAACGCGACCACCAGGTTCGTCGGCATGGTCCAAGGCAATCGGCGGTACCCGGACTTCAACCGGCCTCGTTTCTCCAGGGGAACCCACTGGTCCCACCACCGGAGCAGGTCGAGGTAGTAGCCAAGCGGCGGCCGCGAGCGGCCTTCGATCTCGCCGAGGGCGCGCTCGCTGACCGCGACGAAGGCCAGCCCGGGCGGCGCGCCGACCGACTTCTGGGCCGCCGAGGCGCACAGGTCGATGCCGAGGTCGTCGAAGTCGATCGCGGTGCCGCCGAGCGAGGACACCGCGTCGACCAGCAGCAGCCCGTCCCGCCGGTGCACCAGGTCGGCGTACTCGGCGAGGTCGTTGACCATGCCGGTGGAAGTCTCGTTGTGCACGACACCGAGAACGGGCCTGTCGTGCCGGTCCAGCTCGGCCTTGATGTCGCTTACCGCCAGCGGCTGCCCGGAATCGTGCTTGAGCTCCACGACCCGCATCCCCAGCGACCGGCCGATGGCGGCCATCATGCGGCCGAACGTGCCGTTGGTCGGGACCACGAGGGTCCGGCCGACGTGGTCCGCGCTGGCCAGCGCGGACTCGACGGCGCCCCGGCCGCTCGCCGGCAGCACCACGACTTCGCCCGCGGTGCCGTAGATCCGCCTGAGCAGTTCGCAGGTCTCGTCCATCACCTCGGCGAACTCGGCGCTTTGGTGGTACATCGGCGGTGCCGCCAGCGCCTGGATGACCCGGTCGTCGACCAGGGTCGGGCCTGGCTCCATCTGCAATGCCACTGCGGTCATGGAAAATTCCTGTGCGTTCGAGGTTGAGTGGGTGGGTCAGGAGCTGATGGCGTACGTCGCGTCGCGGCCGACGTACCAGAGGTCCTCGGAGGCGATGGAGTGGTCGCGGTAGGGCCACTGGATCTCGCAGGCGCCGAACGATCCTTCGGCGAGCACGTAGGCATGGCCCGGACGCAACTCGGTCAGAAAGGACTCCTGTTTGCCCATGAGGTGGCCGACGTTGCGGCGCCCGTACTCCGCGTGCAGGTCGATGCCCGCGGGCATGAGCCCGGATTCGACGAGCTCCGCCTCGTGTTCGAGCAGCAGATCCACGCAGTCTTGGTGGACCTTTTCGCACACCGTGCCGGGACGCATGTTCGGGATGACGCCGTCGCGGATCACGTCGGTGAAGATCCGGTACGCCTGCCGCCCTCCGGGGGTGCGGACCAGGGAGCGCGCGATGTCCGAAGTGGCCATCACGACGCCGTCCACCGTGATCTTCACACCGGCATCGAACTTGAGCGTCGTGGTAGCGGCGGTCAACGCGTGTTCCGTCGGGATGGCCGGGTAGATCGTGCGGTCGGCGGAATGGCAGTTGACGAAGAACGGTGCGATGGCGAACGGGATGCCGAATTCGGCGCGGAATTCCGGAATCAGTTCGAGGTAGCGCCGGAAGACGTCGCGTTCGGTGAGCGCGGCGCCCTCGTCGAGCGCCTGCCGCGCATGCTGGAGCGCGCCTTCGATGCAGTAGCGGCTGGCCTGGGCGGCGATGACCATGAACGCCAGGTCCGTGCTGTCCCGTTCTTCGCGCCACAGCGACAGCTCCCGCGATGCGGGGACGACCTCGAATCCCGCGTCCCGCAACGCCAACGCGGTGCCGGTGTCGAGCCATTGTTCCTCGATCGCGAGTCGGCCACCGTCCACGACGGAGCGGACCGCCGCCGGCACCGAGGCGTGGGCGCCGACGACCTCGCCGGGAATCGTGTAGTCATCGGCAGCAGCGATGCAGTACAGGTGCTCGGACCCGCGGGCCCACAGGACGGCGAGCCCGGCACGCGGTGCCAGCCCCGTCAGCTCACCAACATTCGGTGGCGCGGCAGCGAGCACCGCGTCCGCGTTCAGCTTGCTCTCCAGCAACTCGAAACGGGTGTCCGCCGGTGCGCGATCGATCTCGTCGACCAGACCGCGCAGGTGCGGACGGTCGCGGAGCACTCGCGCCGCCGCCTCGGCGCCACCCGAGCGCAGCCGCGCGAACCGGTCATGCACGTCGCTGACCGCGAGCCGGTAGAGCAGCACCGGACCGCTCGGGGCGGACGCTTCGACGCGCAGGCGATCGCCGAACTGCTCGTGCAGGTCCAGGTAGCGGCCATATGGCAGGTCTGCGCCGACGATGATCGGGTCGGACCCGGCCAGTTCCGCGACCGCATCGGCCAGCGACTCGGCCGCCGACGAGCCGTTCACCATGTTGTCGAAGCTGACATACCGCTCGAAGAACCGGAGCCGGTCGGCCGGGATGCCGTGGGCGCGGAGGTTGCCGGTCTCCTGCTCGCGGGCCAGCAGGAACCGCTCGCCATTGCGGTCCGCGATCAGCGGCGTGACCATTTTCGGCGCGTCCATTCGAATACCAGGCGTGAGCAACTGCTTGATCGGATGGAATCCGAACTCGCCCGCGATTTGATCGCAATCCGTGATGAGCCGCACCGGGCACTCCTCGCTCTACACCGCAGAAGCCGTTCCTGTTGGAACTGCTGACGTCCGACCGATGTGCACACGCTAGGCGAGCCGATTCCGGGATGTCCAATACTTCGTTTGGATGTTCCGATCCAACGATTGAATCGATTACCCTCCTGTTGCAAACAAATGATCGAGCAATGCCGTTAACACGGGGTTGTCGTTGTTGCGTCGCCAGACGAGGCTGAGTTCCACCTGGCTCGACTCGGACAATTCGATGGGCCGGAAGACCACGTCCGGATAGCGCAGCTGGGTGGCCGCGGCGGGCACCAGGGACAGCCCGAAGCCGGTGTTGACCAGCGCCAGAACGGAGTGGATCTGACTCAGGTAGTGGGAGAACACCGGGGTGCATCCGGCATTTCGAAAAACGCTGATGAGTAGGTCATGGAAATATCTTGATTCCGCCGGCCGATACATGATGACGCTTTCTCCGTCGAAATCGGCGACCGTGACGGGGCCCGGCGATTTCGCCAGCGAATGCCCCACCGGAATGGCGACGACCAGCGGCTCCCGCACGTAGATTCGCGATTCGAGATCGTGCCGCCGGATGGGTGGGCGGACCATCATTCCGAGGTCGAGGCTGCGGTCGGAAAGCGCCTCCAGCTGTTCGTTCTTCGCCATCTCGCGCAGAATGATCTCGGCCCCGGGCAGGTTCTTCCGGATCACGTCCAGCACCGCACCTAGGGTGCGGTAGGCGCTGGCCGCCGTGAAACCGAGCGCCAGGCTGCCGATCTCCCCGGAGGACGCGGACCGGGCCGTCCGCGCGGCCTGCTCGGCCTGGCGGAGCAGACGCCGCGCCTCCGGAAGGAAGGCGCGGCCGGTCCTGGTCAACCGGACCGTGCGGTTGCTGCGGTCGAAGAGCGTGACGCCGAGTTCGTTTTCCAGCAGTTGGATCTGGCGGCTCAGGGGTGGCTGGGTCATGCGGAGTCGTTCGGCGGCGCGCCCGAAGTGCAGTTCCTCGGCCACGGCGACGAAGCCGTTCAACTGGAGCAGTGAGAACATGTTCTCCTTCGCCGCCCGCCGGGGAGGAACTGCCGGACCCGCCCGGCGGACCGGCCGCGCCCGTCTGCGAGCGGGAGGGCCCAGTCAGATCAGGTGCGGTGCGCACGTCTCGAACGATGTTCCTTGTGCCCGTCGCGTCGGCGTCCTAGTCAGCTGGATGGTGGGCCGCTCCGGCCGTGCACGTGGTGGTCGGCCGGATGCGGAGCGTGATTGAGGCGCAGGGCGCGGTTTCCCGATTTTGCCTGACGCGGCATGGATAGTCGAGCCTGAACAACCGTGCCTCCTGGAGGCCCACAGTCCGTGTGGGTGAATCCATCGCTGCTGGCCCAAGGTTGACGAGCGCTACGATCGGCGGCGCGGTTTCCCGCGTTTGCGGCTGTTAGGCGTGCCGGAACCTAGTCGTCGATTCCCACCGGCCGATTTGCGGACGGCAGCCTTGTTGCCATCGCCAGCGGGACGCTTGCGCTTCGCCGGCGGAGAGGCCGGTTGGCGCCCACGCGTGCTGTTGACAGTGCGCCCGCGGACGATCCCGATGAACTGCTCCATCAAGTCGGTGGTCTCCTCCTCCAGCCACGACAGCGCTACGCGCGACTGCTGGACATCCGTGACTGGCCGGTAGGCGAGGTCTTTGCGGTGGTGCAGTCGGGCGAGTGACTGCGGCACGACGAGCAGCCCCACCCCGGCCGCGACCAGTTCGATGGCATCCGCGGTCGTGGCCGGGCGCTCGATCGCCGGCCGTCCGGGCGGCTGTTCCCAGTCGAGGGTGTCGTCGCGGGGCTGCAGCACTATGTCGTCGGCCAGGTCGTCGGCGCAGACCTCTTCGGCCGTGGCCACGAGGTGGTCCTTCGGGACAACGACCACGGTCGTCTCGGTGTAGAGCGGGATCGCATGCAGGCCGGTCCGGTCTGTCGGCAACCGGAGCAGGGCCGCATCGGCGTCACGGTCTCGCACCACGCCGGCGGCTTCGGCCGCGGAAACCTGGATCAGGGTCAGCGGAACCTCGGGCAACCGGTTGTTCCATGTCCGCACCCACTTGCCTGGTGTCACACCCGGGACGTACGCGAGTGTGAAAGACGGATATCCGTCCGAGCCTGTCACGAGGTCAGATTACCTGGCGTCATCGCAGGTAGCTTCCGCGCGGTCGATACCCTTTACGGCATGACGTCGCAGAAGACCCCCCAGACGATGAAGCCCGCGACCGCGGCGAAGAAGCTGAACGTGTACCTCGAAGCCACCCCCGCGGAGTTCCAGGAGGGTGTCGTCTCTCGCGACGAATTGAACGCCCTGCAGGCCAACCCGCCGGAGTGGCTGCGGGAACTGCGCCGCAACGGCCCCCACCCGCGACAGGTCGTCGCGGCGAGGCTGGGCATCTCCATCGGCGCTCTCGCGCGCAACGGAATCACCGACCCCCTCACCACGGAGCAGATTTACGCGTTAAAGGCGGACAGTCCCGAGTGGCTTCAGCAGGAACGCGCCATTCAGGCCGAAGTCCGGAAGGAAGCGGTGCGAATCAAGGAGAAAAACGCGGAACGCCGTGTCATCCCGGACGCTAGCCGTCTCCGTCGACGGCCAGCATGACCTCGGTGGATTTGACGAGGACGGTGACCGGCGTGCCGGGTTTGAGGGCGAGGTCGTCGACGGCGTCGTTGGTGATCGATGCGGTGACCTGCTGGCCTCCGTCGAGGATGACCTTCACCACGGCCATCACGCCGCCGGATTCGATCGCGCTGACGGTCCCGGATAGCTGGTTGCGTGTGGACAGTCGCATGGGTTCCCCCTGCCAACAGCTCCGTGTCGGCACGAGGGTAAGCGCGTTGTGACCGCACCGCCCGGTGACCACCCACGACGCCGTTTCGCGATACGGACACCGGCCCGGAGAAGTCAGTAGACGTCGCGGACGTAGCGCTTGTCGATGCTGAGTTGCTTGACATAGGCGCCGGCGTCGGCGGGGCTCAGGTTGCCGTGCTGGGCGATGATTTCGCGGAGCGCTCGGTCGACATCTTTGGCCATGCGGGTGGCGTCGCCGCAGACGTAGAGGCGGGCGCCGTTCTTCAGCCAGGACCACAGCTTGGCTCCTTGTTGGCGCATCCGGTCCTGGACGTAGATCTTGGTGCGCTGGTCGCGGGAGAACGCCAGGTCGAGGTCGGTGAGGATGCCGTCGCGGCGCAGACTGGCGAGTTCGTCCTGGTAGTAGAAGTCGGTGGCTTGGTGTTGTTCCCCGAAGAACAGCCAATTGGGGGCGTGGTCGCCGCGGGCTCGGCGGTGGTCTAGGAAGCCGAGGAAGGGGGCGATGCCGGTGCCAGGCCCGACCATGATCATCGGTGTTGCCGTGTCGGCGGGTGGGCCGAAATGCTCGGCGGGCCGGACCAGCACCGGGAAGATGGTCGCAGTGGGCGCATCGGCAAGGAGGGCGGAGCAGACTCCCTTGCGCGGTCTCCCGCTGGGGCTGTCGTAGCGGATCACCGAGACGGTGAGGCTGAGCCGGCCGGGATTGGTCAGCGGACTGGAGGAGATCGAGTACCCGGGGTTGCAGCCTCTTGAACACATCGGCCCAGTCCTGCGCGGTGGCGCGAACGGGGTATTCGGCGGCGACGTCAACGGCTTGACGGCCCCAGGCCCATTTGGCCAGTTCGCCCTTGTTGTCCGGGCGCAGCAGGGTTTTCAGGTCCCGGTGGCCGAGGCGGCCTCAAGCCCGGTGATCACGGTCTTGCGGTTGGCGACCGTGGCCACCGGGTTAGTGCAGATGATCCAACATGCCTTGATCGAGCCCTCGGCGAGCTGGGAGAACACCTCCACCGTGCCGCGCCGGGTTTCGGTGCGCAGCGTGCCGGAGGGCAGGCCCCACAGGTTCTCCATGTAGGCGCGGTCCTCGGCCACGAGCACCGACCGCTGGCCCGGCAGGCCCGGTCCCATGTAGCCCATCTCCCGGCCGCCCATCGCGTTGGGCTGTCCGGTCAGCGAGAACGGCCCACTGCCCGCCCGGCAGATCGCGCCGGTCGCCAGGTGCAGGTTGATCAGGGCGTTGGTGTTCTACGTGCCGTGGGTGCTCTGGTTCAACCCCATCGTCCAGCAACTCATCCAGTTGCCAGCCGCACCACTCCATTCCGCTGCCCGGCAGATGTCGGCCTCCGGGATACCGGTGATCTCCGCGACCCGTGCGGCCGGGTAGTCGGCCAGGAACGCGGGCATTTCCTCCCATCCCTCGGTGGTTTCCGCGATGAACTCCGTGTCGATCTGCCCGTTCGCCACCAGGAGGTGCAGCAATCCGTTCAGTAGTGCCAAATCCGTACCCGGCTTGATCTGGAGGAACAGGTCGGCCTTGTCGGCGGTGGCCGTGCGGCGGGGATCCACCACGATCAGCTTCGAGCCCGCCTTGACCCGGTCCATCAACCGCAGGAACAGAATCGGGTGGCAGTCAGCCATGTTCGCGCCGATCACGAAGAACACATCCGCGTGATCGAAGTCCTCGTACGAACCCGGCGGGCCGTCCGCCCCGAGCGAGAGCTTGTACCCGGTGCCCGCACTGGCCATGCACAACCGGGAATTCGACTCGATCTGGTTGGTGCGCACGTAGCCCTTGGCCAGCTTGTTCGCCAGATACTGAGCCTCCAGACTCATCTGCCCGGACACGTAGAACGCCACCGCGTCCGGGCCATCTTTGTCCAGAATGTCCCGCAACCGCCGCGCAGTCTCGATTATCACCTCGTCCACCGGCTGCGGCGCCAGTTCCGCGCCCCGTTCCGGCCGCACCAGCGCTGTGCGCAACCTCCCGCTAGCCGCGAACAACTCCGCGCTCGTCGCACCCTTGGTGCACAACCGGCCCGCGTTCGCCGGATGCGACTTATCCCCGGACGCCTTCACCGCCCGAGGCGTTCCGTCAGAGTCCGCCACGTCCAGCACGACCCCGCATCCAACCCCGCAGTACGTACACACCGTTCGCACCGAGGTCGTGACGGCTTTAGCCACAGTGTTCCCCCTCGTTCCAGACCGACCGCTGCTGCTGAGCGCTCAGGCCCGCGCTGATCGTCTCCAGGACCCTGCGCTGCTCACGCAGCAGCGCACGCGGGTCGGCCCGCGGCCGCTGGAGCAGCGCGAGCTTCACTAGCAACTCTGAGCGGACATCACGGACATTCCGGGCAAACCGCACCAGAGGCCGACGCGTCTTCCGTGGGCACACCACTCCCAGACGCCAATGCGCTCTCCGCGTTCCTGAATTCAGCAAGCCGCTGCAGCCCCCAAGTCGGGCTCATTCCGAACTTAACCCCCAACGACTTGCCCGTGTGAGGCTCGCCCGCGCCACGAGCACGACGCACTTCCGCCCACACCGCCGCCCATTTCTGCTCCACATCCGCCGGGCCGCCCTCCCCTGCCCGCACCCTGAACTCCGCAAGCCGCTGCACACCCCACGACGCGCTCTTTCCGAACTTGGCCCCCAAAGTCGCACCGGTGTGGGACTCACCCGCCTCATCAGCACGTCGCAGCTCCGCCCACACTGTCTCCAAGTTCGCGTCCCGATCCCGCTGCGACAACTCCGCCCGACTCAAACCTCCCTCGCTCGCCCGGAACTCCGCAAGCCGCGCACAGCCCCACGACACACCCTTCCCGAACTTCTTCCCCAACGACTCACCGGTATGGGGCGTACCCGCGTCACGAGCACGACGCATCTCCGCCCACACCGCCGCCCGCTTCCGCTTCACCACATCCGCCCGACTCGTCCCCCCATGACTTGCCCGGAACTCCCTAAGCCGCGCAAAGCCCCACGTCGCACTCTTTCCGAACTTCTTCCCCAATGTCGCCCCGGTGTGAGACTCACCCGCCTCACCGGCACGACGCAGCTCCGCCCACACTGTCTCCAACTCCGCCGCCCGCTTCCGCTTCGCCGAATCCGCCCGACGCACACGACGACGGGACGGACGCTCAGACTCGGCACCCTCATTATCCGAGCCATCAACACGAGCCCTCTTGTGCCTGCTACGGCCACCCACCCCGGAACCGCCCACAGCCCCAACCGACGACAATCCACCCGAATCATGCGCAAACCATTCAATCGAAAGCGGATCCGCCCCCGCTCCGAACAAGCCCACCCCTAGCACATCATCCGTTCGACCGTCCTGAACCTCATCCCAGCCAAGACCGAAATTCCCGACGTTCAACGGGTCAACGAACCACGACTCCGGGTCGCCAAGGAAAGACAAGCCGCCCAGATCATCCGCGAACCCTTCAGCCACAACCACATTCGTGCCTGTCACCGGAAAGTCCGTCATCAGCACATCATCCGTTCGACCAGCCGGAAGCTCGCCCCACCCAAAACCCGATGGGCTCTCCGCCGGGCCGCCGGGCATGTCGCCGACCAAAGCGCTGCCCGCGGACTCCTCGGACACCGCGGCCGCTGCCCGGGGATCGGGTCCTGCTGCGGCACGGATCGCAAACGCGGTCCCCGGTGTGCCGATTCTGGCCGCCAGTTGGCGGGAAAACTGCTTCGCCTCGTCGTGACCAACTTCGTCGATCTTCGCCGCAACCAGTGTCACCACGTCATCCAGTGACACATCCGCATCCCCACGCGCCAGCTTCACCACATCATGCGTGCCCCGCACAATCTCCACGGCCGCATCACGCTGCGCACCCACCAACCGAGCCCACTCAACCTCTCTCCGCAGATCCGACTCCGTCCAACCCGCTACACCGCCCGACTCAACAACCGACTGCGGCCGCTCAGCCGCAGTCACATCCAACGAAGGGACATCCTCCGCCAGCACATTACCCGCAGAATCCGAAGCACGACCAGCAGAACCACTGAAGGCCGCCCTGATCTCGCGAAGCCGCTCCCGCCCCCATCTTTCGCTCTTTCCGAACTTCTTTCCCAACGTCCCACCGCTGTAGGGCTCACCAGCAGCACGTGCACGACGCGCCTCCGCCCGCGCCGCCTCCCGCAACCGCTCCCCCTCCTCCGCCCGCACAGCCTCCGGGGTCGCACCATCCCCACCTCTGATCTCCTTAAGTCGCGCCCGACCCCATCTTTCGCTCATTCCGAACTTCTTTCCCAACGTCCCACCGCTGTAGGGCTCACCAGCATCACGAGCACGACATGCCTCCACCCGCGCCGCCTCCCGCACCCGCGCCGCATCCTGCCCCTGCACCTCGGCAACAGGCTGGTCAGCACTACCCTCATCGCTGAGCTCCGCAAGCCGGGACCTGCCCCATGACCCGCTCTTCCCGAACCGCTGCCCCAACGCCTCACCGCCGTAGGGCTTTCCTTCGGCAAGAGCACGACGTGCCTCCACCCGCGCCGCCTCCCGCACCCGCGCCGCATCCTGCCCCTTCAAATCGGAGCGGCTCACACCGCCCTCAGTACTGATTTCCGCAAGCCGCTGCGCACCCCATGCCGCGCTCCGCCCGAACTTCTTCCCCAACGAGCGACCGGTGTCGGGCTCACCCGCGTCCCGGGCACGACGCGCCTCTACCCGCGCCGCCTCGTGCCCCTGCGAAACCAGCCGGCTCACACCACCCTCGGCCCTGATCTCGTCAAGCCGACGCCAACCCCACGACGAGCTCTTTCCGAACCTGTTCCCCAACGTCCCAGCGGTATAGGGCTGCCCCGCGTCACGAGCACGACGCGCTTCGGCGCGAGCCTCCTCCTTCGACGACTCGGTAGTATCCACCGCCTCGGCCGCGTGTATCACCTCCGGTGCTACCTCGATCGTCGTGTCGCCGGGTTTCCCAAATTCCGGAAAAATCGGGAAATCCTGCGGACCTGAGGGCCTTCGTGCCGCACCCTCATCGACTGCACCATCGTCGTCACGACGCCGCTTGCGCCCGGTGTCCGCGCCGACCGAACCCAACCCCCCTACGCCACGATCAGCCGCACCAAAAGCCAGCATTTCCGCGTCTTCCGCCGCCGCACTCGGCGCACCATCCCATGAATCCGCACCCGCCACAGCACCCGACGACCACCCCGCGACATCAATCGAACCCGAGACGGCCCCGGCCGGTTCGATCCGCCTCGTCATCGGAGCACCGGGCCCCTCGTCGGCCGCAGATACCTCGAACACCGCCGCGTGGGGAGCCGGCCCCGCACCGGCACGGATGGCCAACCCCGACCCCTGGGTACCAAGTCGGTTCGCCAGTTCCCGGGAAAACCGCACCGCCGCAGCATGTCCCTCCGCCTCTACCCGCACCGCAACCAAAGCCACCACATCATCCAACGACACACGCGCGTCCTCCCACGCCAGCGCCACCACATCATGCGTGCCTCGCACAATCCCCATCGCCACCTCACGTGATCCACCCACCACCTGAGCCAACTCGACCTCCCTCCGCAAATCCGACTCCGACCACCCCGCCACACCACCCGACTCAACACCCGACTGCACCCACTCGGCCGCATCGACCGACGAGACTCCCTCCGCCGGAACACCACCCCCAGAACCCGAGGCTCCACCGGCAGAACCACTCGTCTCCTTCCTGATCTCATGAAGCCGCTCCCGACCCCACCTCTCACCGTTTCCGAACCTCCTTCCCAAGGCCGCACCGGTGCAGGGCTCACCCGCATCCCGAGCACGACGCGCCTCCGCCCGCGCCGCCTCCCGCAACCGCTCCTTCTCCGGCCCGCGCACGGCCGGTCGGCTGCCATCCTCGGGCTTGATTTCCGCAAGTCGCTTCTGCCCCCATTTTTCGCTCTTTCCGAACTTCTCCCCCAAGGCCGCTCCGGTGTAGGGCTCACCCGCATCACGTGCACGACGCGCCTCCGCACGCGCCGCCTCCCGGGCCCCCTCCCGCCCCCGCACAGACAACAAGAGCGCACCACCCTCAGATCGGATTTCCGCAAGTCGCTCCTGCCCCCACATCTCGCTCTTCCCGAACTCCTCACCCAACGCCACAGCGTTATAGGGCTCATCCGCATCACGAGCACGGCGCGCCTCCGCCCGCGCCGCCTCCCGCACCTGCCCGGCCTGCCGCTCTCCCGCAGCCGACCAGATCGCACCACCCTCAGGCTTGATTTCCTCAAGTAGCTTCTGCCCCCACGCCTTGCTCTTCCCGAACCTCTTCCCCAACGCGGCCGCGGAGTAGGGCTCGCCGTCGTCCCGAGCACGACGCGCCTCCACCCGCCCCGCCTCCCGCTCCCGCGCCCACTCCTGCTCTCCTCCCCGCATGGCCCGCCGGACTTCATTAACCTCATCCTTGATTTCCGCAAGTCGTGTATCCGCCCACGACCGGCTCATCCCGAACTTCTTCCCCAACGCTGGACCGGTGTAGGGCTCACCCGCGTCCCGGGCACGACGCGCCTCCACCCGCGCGTCCTCCCGCAACCGCTCCTCCTCCGCCCCCTTCCCAGCCGACCAGGGCACATCACCCGCACTCCTGATCTCATCAAGCCGGGCCCGTCCCCACCTATCGGTCTTCCCGAACTTCTTCCCCAACGCTGGACCGGTGTAGGGCTCACCCGCGTCCCGAGCACGACGCGCCTCCACCCGCGCCGCCTCTCGCTCCTCCGCCCACTCCTGCTCCCGCAATGTCTGCCGGTTCGCACCGCCCTCATTCTTGATCTCCGCAAGTCGTGTCTCCCCCCACGACCGGCTCATCCCGAACTTCTTCCCCAACGCAACACCGCTGTAGGGCTCACCCGCGTCACGAGCACGACGCGCCTCCACCCGTGCCGTCTCTCTCAACAACTCCGCACGCTCCGACCGCTCGGCCGCATCCGGCCCTTCCGGCACCGAACCCGCCACGCCACCGGAACCCACCGACAACTCCGCCGGACCTTCAACGGTCGAAAGTGCGCCAGCATCACCATCAGCCAGGCTCACCCCAAACCCGAACAACCCCACTCCACCCGGATCCAGATAACCGCCACTATCACCCGGCACCTCATCAACACCCCACGACAACGGCCCCTCCGACAAGCCACCAACGGCCGCACTACCGCCCGCAAAGCCCGGCAAAGTCGAGAAGCCCTGCCGACCCGAGGGCCCGATCCCCACAGCCTCGTCGGCCGAACCATCGTCACGACCCCACTCACGCCCACTACTCTCACCAAACGAACCCATCCCTCCAACACCAGGACCAACCGCGTCCAGATCGAGGTCCACATCGAAAGCAAACAATCCCGCGTTATTCGACCCCGTCCCCGCCACATCACCCGACGACCATCCCCCAACCTCCGGCGAATCCAATGCGGACTCGACGGCCGGACCAAGCCCCCACCAGGCCAGATCATCAATCGGGTCGGTGGCCGTACCACCGGCCTGACCTCTACTCACAGGCCCCTCGGAGAGCGGAACTTCCGACTGCGGATCCGGCCCCCGCCCCTGCACCTGCTCCGGCAAAGCCGTACCGCTCGCACGACCATCGGCCTTGATTTCCATAAGCCGCAGCCCACCCCACGTCGAACCCTTTCCGAATTTCACCCCCAACGCGGCACCGGTGTAGGGTTCACCCGCGTCCCGGGCACGACGCGCCTCCACCCGCGCCGCCTCCCGCAACCGCTCCCCCGTCCTCTGCGAAGCAGACCGTCCCGCATCACCCTCAGCCCTGATTTCCGCAACCAGGCGCGCCCCCCACGCCGTGCTCTTCCCGAACTTCTCACCCAACTCCGCACCGGTGTAGGGCTCACCCGCGTCCCGAGCACGACGCGCCTCCACCCGCCCCGCCTCCCGCTCCTGCGCCCACTTCCGCTCTTGTTCCTGCGCAGCCCGCCCGGCCACGCCATCCACAGAGTTGATCTCCGCAAGCCGCTCCTTACCCCACGCCACGCTCATCCCGAACCTCTTCCCCAACGCCACACCGGTGTAGGACTCACCGGCCTCCCGAGCACGACGCGCCTCCACCCGCGCCGCCTCCCGCAACCGCTCCCCCTCCGGACCTTGCAAGGAACGTTGTGCCGGACCACTCTCCCCTCTGATTTCCGCAAGCCGCGCCTGCCCCCACCACTTGCTCCTGCCGAGCCTCTTCCCCAACTCCGCACCGGTGTAGGGCTCACCCGCATCACGAGCACGCCGCGCCTCCACCCGCGCCGCCTCCTTCAACGACTCCACGCTAGCCGCATTCTCGGCCGTGTCTACCGCTTCCAGTGCCGAATCCACCTCCGTGCCACCGAGTGCGACCGACCACGATGCAGCACCCCCAGCAATCAAATCCGCACCTCCGACATCACCGAAAACCGCCGCGTCCGTACCAAACCCCAGCAAATCCAGATTTTCAGCCCTGGCCGCCAAATCCAACGGATCCGCACCCGGCACATCACCGACACCCCACGACCAACCCGCACCATCCAATGAATCCGGCAAAACCGGGAAATCCTCCGGACCCGCGGCCCGGCGCGCCGCGCCCTCATCGACCGAACCATCCTCACGACCCCGCTTACGCCCACTGCCCGCACCGACCGAATCCACCCCATCAGCACCACGATCACCCGCATCCACGCCGAAAGCCGCCAGCCCTGCCTCCTCCCCGTCCCTCGACACACCACCCCACGACCATCCCGCCACACCCAACGAATCCAACGCAGACTCCAAGCCCGGATCAAACCCCCACGTCATCGGAACACCCGACTCCTCGGGTCCACCGGCGTGCTCGCCGCGCGCAAGCTCCTCGGACTCCTTCGCCGCTGCCCGCGAATCCGGCCCCGCCCCCGCACGAACGCCCAAGCCCGTCCCCTGCGTACCGAGTCTGGCCGCCAACTCCCGGGAAAACCGCACCGCCTCGTCATGACCGACCGCATCAGCCCGCACCGCGACCAAAGCCACCACGTCATCCAGCGGCACACCCGCATCTCCACGCGCCAGCGCCACCACATCATGCGTGCCCCGCACGATCCCCACCGCAACATCACGGTTCCCACCCAAGGACCGAGCCCGTTCAACCGCACTACGAAGATCCGACTCCGTCCACTCAGGCGTGCCGGCAGCCGTGGAATCGGCACCCGGCGCCGTCGCAGCACTCCCCGCCTCACCCGGTCCCGCAACCACAGCCTCGGCGGGGCTTCCGGGGACCGCAGTCGACGAACTCGCCAAATCATCCAGCCCGAAGCGCCCCCCGCCGACCTGCGGCAAGGCCGCAATCCGGCCGGGCTCGCCCAACGGGCGGGGACGGGAACCGTCGGGAGCGAACTGCATCCACCGCGGACCGCGCCAGCCACTCCCCGGCATCAACGCCACAACATCACGCCCCACCTCGCGCGCCACCCGCGACGACTGAGCAGACGACGCCACCGCAACACCCACACCCTCCCCCGACACCAAAACCACCGGACCCACACCCACATCCCCCGCCCGACCACGCACCAGACCCACAAGCCCAGCACTGGAAACCACCTCAGCCGGCACCGACACCCGCACCGCATCCGCAGGTAACCCCACCGGCTCCGGAACCAACACAGGATCACCCGAAGCCATGGCCCCAGACGGGTCCGGCGGCATTTGCGCGTGCGGCCCACCATCGCTCAAACGAGCCGAATCCGCATTCCCCGCAACCGAATCCGCCCTGGCGGACACCTCAGGAACAGCAGCGTCATTCACGTGGAACAGCGGCTCTGTCACTTGCACATCGTCGACAGCCTCTTGGCTATCCGCCTGGGAGGTTTCGGCGACGAGACGGTCGTCGCGGTGCGGCGAATCGGTACGGGAATCCCCAACCGAGACAACGTGGTCAGAAACCAATGCGCTGCCACGGTATTCCCGTGTAACGTCCACACCAGACGACTCGACATCGGCATGGACATCGCCAGTAACCGCACCGTATGCAGGCGGCGGCATACCGGCACGGGAATCGCCCTCCCTGGAAGCGCCACCGGAACCCGGTGGATCGCTGTGGACGAGGTCCTCGTCCTGAGGCTGACTGTAGGGTGGCGGCGGCGTGCCCGGCCTGCTCTGATCCCACAGCGCGGCCTGCGCATTCGCATCGCCCTCACGCCATAGCAACGGCGCGTTGTCCCGCCGCGTCTCATACGCGCCGACCTTGGACGCCTCGGAGTCCGCACCGGACAGGCTGCTCAGGAAGCCGGACTTTTCTCCCGGCTGCAAAGCGGAATCGGTCTTCAGCTCCTCCGTCGTGTACGCATTGGTGTCTACAGTGGCGGAGTCCTTCTCGCCGTCGGCGGCATTCCGGGCCCGGCCCGCCGGAACCAACTCACCACGCATCGCCAGACCCGCCAGGTTGCCAATACCCGAACCTACCGCCTCCGACAACCCCGCGGTGAACGAGAAGGGATTCCATTGCGCCCCCTGACCACTCAGCGCGCCATACCCCGCCTCGCCGAACATCTCGGTCAAGCCCTCTTCCAGCGACTCCCCCAGACCGTGACCGAACCGCGCCGCCCACATCGCCCGCACCGACATCCCCGCGTAATCATCCACACTCTTGGACACCATATCGGCGAACTTCGCCATCGACGACAACGGATACTGCACCGCGTGCTCCTCCGCAGCATTTTTCGCCGCCGCTGCCAACACCTCAGCATCGATCTTGTCACCCAAACCCCGCACCAACACCTTGGTAATCGCATTACCCACCACATTGCCCAACGCCGACAACGGCACCGCCAACAACGCGCTGAACGAACCCACCCCCACTGCCATGGTCGTCAGCTGCCCATCCCACTTCTTCCGTGTCCCCAACGCGAACTGCGCACCCTGCGCACCCACCTCCACCACCAACTGCATCCCGATCCCCACGACCTGGGCCACCGCCAGCCGCATAAACAGCTGCCCCCACCACCGCGACAACAGAAACCGCATCACCGCAAACCGCGCCGCCAACCACGCCATACTCGCCCCCGCCGTCAGCCCCGCCATCGACACCGCCCACGCCACCTCCCCCAACAGCAACACCAACCCGCCCACCGTCACAAACTTCAAATACTGCACCTGCAACGCCAAACCCCGCACAAACCCCGCCAACTCCCGCAACCCCACACCACCCGACTCCAAAACCGGACCAAACCCCGCCAACCGCTCCGCAAACCGATCCGCCGCCTTGCCCGAAAACCCACCCCGTACCCGACCCACCACCTCCCGCACCACCGGACCCAGCTCCTCCACCGTCGCCGCACCCGACTCCAACCCTTCCGCCACCGCAAACAACGCATCCTCATCCGCATCCGTCATATCCTCACCAGTCAACACCTGAAAAAGCCGCCGCACCTCCTCCGGCACCAACACAGACACACGGTCCACCCAATCAGATCAAGTTCGAAACCTGGCCGAAACGATTACCGCGCTGGGTAGTATGAACCAGCCATACCGCCCGTTTGAACCAGGCACCCCCGACACGCGCAATGATTTTGCGTGTGCCGTTTCTCAAAACCCAACAAAAGGGCCCTCCTGTGCTCATCCGGAGGCGCGCAGGTCCGCAGGCACGAGTCTTTTGGGTAGCTGTGGCTGCCCAAAAGGACTCACTGCCCCCGTACGCAAGTCGCGAAGCGCCGGTCCGGTGATGTACGGGCCAGAGGTCTGTGACCGGACACCGTCGATCCGGGGACTGGGCCGGTGCGCTACCGCACCGGCCGCGTCACACCCCTTCCGGCCACGCCTGCGAACTCAGCCGACGGCGGCGCCGAACCACCGAGGCAGCTGGTCGAGCAGTTCCTGCTGGTCTTCACCGGCCCACGCCACGTGGCCGTCCGGCCGCAACAGCAAAGCGGGCACGTCCAGTTCCTCACTGACGTCGACGACGCGGTCGACCCGATCCTCCCAACCCGCTACCGAAAGCCGGCCCGTCTGGTCGAGCAGCAGCTCGCGGCCGCCGTGCATCAACTCGTAGAGGCGCCCCCGCTTCAGCCCCACGTCCCGCATCCGCCGGCCCAGAAGTTCATGCCCCGCGCCGAAGTCGTAGCGAACCCCGAGCGCGGTGATCTTCTCGATCAAATACCGGTTCACCTCCTCGAAGTCCATCAGCTCCGCCACCAGCCGACGCACTGCCTGGGAACCCGGCTCAAGAGACAGCAGCTCGCCCTGCGCGCGGGTGTTGTCCAGCACGGCGGCGGCCACCGGGTGCCGTTCGGTGTGGTAGCTGTCCAGCAGCCCCTCCGGCGCCCAGCCGCCGACCTCGGCGGCCAGTTTCCAGCCGAGGTTGAACGCGTCCTGGATACCGAGGCCGAGGCCCTGCCCGCCGTACGGCGGGTGGATGTGCGCCGCGTCGCCGGCCAGCAGCACCCGCCCGGAACGGTATCGCTCGGCCAGCCGGGTGGCGTCGCCGAAGCGGGACAGCCAGCGCGGGGAGTGCACGCCGAAGTCGGTGCCGGCGAGTTTGCGCACCTGCTGCTTCAGCTCATCCAGGGTCGGCGGGACCGTGCGGTCCTCGGCCACCCCCTCGGCGGGCGCGCCGAGGCGGTACACCCCGTCCCCGAGGGGCACGGCGCCGAAATTCTTGTGGGTCTTGCGGACCTCGGCTATCACGGCGTTCAACGTC
The DNA here is from genome assembly GCF_014203395.1 of Saccharopolyspora phatthalungensis. NCBI lineage: Bacteria > Bacillati > Actinomycetota > Actinomycetes > Pseudonocardiales > Pseudonocardiaceae > Saccharopolyspora > Saccharopolyspora phatthalungensis. The sequence continues at coordinate 222,514 of NZ_JACHIW010000003.1, read as the reverse complement.
TCCGGCGACGCGGTCAGCTTCACCTCGCCCAGCAGTGTCTCGCGCCTGGTGGGCTCGCCGGGGAAGCCGACGCCGAGCAGCTTGCGCACCGTGCTGCGGCCGCCGTCACAGCCGACGAGGTAGCGCGAGCGCAGCTGCGTGCCGTCGGCCAGCTCGGCGGCCACCCCGTGGTCGTCCTGGCTCAGCCCGACCAGTTCGCACCCGCGCCGGATCTCGACGCCAAGTTTGGTGGCGTGCTCGATCAGCAAGCGCTCGACGGTGGTCTGCGGGATGCCGAGGACATACGGATGCGCGGTGTCCAGCCGCTCCGGCGCCGGCTTGCTGATGCCGGCGAAGAAACCACCGACCGGATACTGCTTGCCGAGCGCCAGGAACCGCTCCAGCAGACCGCGCTGGGCCATCACCTCGATGCTGCGCGCATGCAGGCCGAGCGCGCGGACAACCTTGGTCGGTTCCGCGTCCTTCTCCAGCACGAGCACGTGCACGCCGTGCAGCCGCAACTCGCAAGCCAGCATCACGCCGGTCGGTCCGCCGCCGGCAATAATCACGTCAATCATGAAAATCCCCATTTAACGAGATGAATTTCGGTCGGCTGCTCCGCGCAGTCCGGCGGCGCGTCCCCCGCGGCCCCCATACGTCGACAACAACACACGCACGTCGCGACTCCCATTTCCCCAAGTACTGGCTTCGGCCGACGAATTCTGCGGCACGACCCGGGTCTTGCCGCAAGGCCCCCAGTGCGCTATATGTTGAAGGTGGCAGGCAGTGGTGCTCTCCTTGCCTTTTATTTGTCCGTTGTGGACGGACAAGCTCCTCCCGAAGCAGCGACGCCGCGTACGGCGATGCCGAGGGTCCAGGAAGACCTCCCACGGGCCTCGCGGGCATCCGGGCTACTACCGGGACGGGCGCCATCGTCAACAACTAGGCGTGTGGTCAACGCGCAAGTCCCCCTCGAACACTTGACCCCCACCGGGCCTGCCGCCAGCGCCGGTCGATCGTCCGCTAGCCCAGCACGGCAGACCGGTGCACTACTCAAGCCAAATGTGACTGCGTGTTAAGTAGTTCGCCCCGTACCTGACTCTGGTCCGGACGTCACAGTGGAAAGTGCCCTAAACAGGTCGACCCACCAGACATCCACCGATGAAATCGGGGTGTGACCATGTCCCAGCTCATCCAGCAATCTCACAGTGCGTCACTGGCATCCTGCCTCTTGGACGAACTTGATCGCCGCGCCAAACTCGCCGAGCTCTGCATGAACCACGCGCTCGAACAGCAGTGCTGGGACCTCGTGCAACGGCACCGCCGCGAAGTGCTCGTCGTCCGCGCGGAAATCCATCGGCGCCTGCACTCCCTTGAGGACTTCCCTGGTCACGTCGGAACGCGCCTGGACGACCTGGACGAATGGACCGACGGCACGGTCGGTTCCTATTGAGGCCCGACAGACCCGCGAGGCGCTCGCCCCCCATCGCGGCACCTCCTGCACGGAATACGCCCGGTGATCGAGATTCTCCCGCTGAACCAAGCCAATGACGCGTACCAGAAGATGATCTCCGTCGCCGCGCGCTTCCGCATGGTGCTCACTGCCCGCTGACGAGCGAGTCGGCACCCAGACTGGCCACCATCGCGTCCCGGGCACCGGCGAGGTGCGATTCCATCAACTCGTGCGCACGCGCGACATCGCCGGCGACGATCGCGGCGAGGATCGCGCTGTGCTCGGCCACGATGCGGTCGCGGCCGAGCACCAGCCGCGACTGAACCATCGAGAGATGGATCTCGCCGCTCAGCCGCTCGTAGTGGCTGGTCATCCGCGGGCTGCCGATTGCATCGACAAGGGCCCGATGGAAGCGCAGATCCGCCTCGACGAAGGCACTGTGCGGCCGGCCGGAGTCGATGGCGCGCAGGTCATCGACCGCCCGCGCGGCCCGACCGTGCGCGTCCGGGCGCCCCGCCACGAGCCGGACGACCTCAAGTTCGAGCGGCAGCCGGACAACGAATAGGTCCTCGACATCGGCCGCGGTCAGTTGCGGGACGCGAGCCGGCTGCTGGCGCCCGTTGCGGCGCAGCAGGCCCTCCTGCACGAGCTGGGTGATCGCGACCCGGGCGGTCGGGCGGGAAACTTCGTACTCGGCGGCGACATCGTTCTCCGCCAGGCCGCGACCCGACTCGACCTTCCCGTCGAGGATCTGCGCCCGAAGCGTGTCGACCAACAAGGTAGTGACCGAGATCGTCTCGAGTCGCCCCATGTCACCTACCCGCGCTTCCGCTCGCTACGACGGTCAGGATATCCGCCGCTTCCCCAGCCGTACCTCGCCCGGTATTGACGTGGTAGTCAGGTTGTCATACAACATGACGATGCGAAAGTGGCTGAGGAGAACGGGTCTCAACGAGGCGGCAGCGACCGGCTCCCTGGCAACGCTGCGGCGAGCCCTCGCCGGGGACGGGTCGCTGCTCGACCGCGCGACCGACCGGCTCTCCTACGCCCATGACGCTTCGCATTTCCACCTCGTGCCGACCGCGGTCGCCACACCGAACGATGCCGCAGCCGTCGGCCGTCTGTTCGCCGCGGCAAAGGCCGTCGGGATCGCACTGACGTTCCGCTCCGGTGGCACGAGCCTGTCCGGCCAGGCCGGGACCACCGGGATTCTGGTCGACACCCGATCCCGGTTCCGGTCGATCGAGGTTCTCGACGACGGCCTGCGGGTGCGCGTCGGGCCGGGCGCGACCATCCGCCAGGTCAACGCCCGACTTGCCCGATACGGGCGCAAGCTCGGGCCTGACCCGGCGAGCGAGATCGCCTGCACTCTCGGCGGCGCGGTCGCCAACAATTCCAGCGGCATGGCCTGCGGCACCACGGCCAACAGCTACGCGACGCTCGAATCGATGGTCCTCGTCCTACCCTCTGGCACCGTCATCGACACCGGAGCCCCGGACGCCGATGACAAACTGCGCGCCTGCGAACCGGCGCTCTACGCCGGTCTCGGGCGCCTCCGCGACCAGGTGCGCCACTCCCCCGTTCTGCGGGAACGGATCGAGCAGCAGTTCGCCATGAAGAACACGATGGGCTACGGAATCAACTCGCTGCTGGACTTCTCCCTCCCCGCGGAAATCCTGGCCCACCTGGTCGTGGGCAGCGAGGGAACGCTGGCGTTCATCGCCTCCATCGTCATGCGGACCGTGCCGGTACTGCCCCACACCCGCACCGGACTGCTGGTCTTCGACGACCTCGCCGCGGCGACGGGTGCGCTGCCCGGACTGGTCGCCTCGGGCCCCGTGTCGATCGAACTGCTCGACGCCACGTCGCTGCGTGTCGGCCAACGTGATCCCGCCGCCGACGAGTTGCTGCGGACCCTCGCGGTGGATAAGCACGCCGCACTGCTCGTCGAGTACCAGGCCGCGACACGGGCCGACGTCGACGAGCTGGCCGAGACGGCACGACCCGCACTGGAGGCCTTGCCGATCATCGGGCCCCGAACTCACCGCGTCGGCGACCCATGACCAGGCCGCGGAGATCACCGACGGCAAGCACCAGGCCTTCGCCTCCTGCAACCGCACCTGCGAGCTAGGAATGACCCGCGCCACCGGGCAGCCCTACGTCCACATCCTTGAGCTCGTGGAGCGCGCGACCCGCTGACACCCGCGAGTCCAGACACAGACCCACGGGTATCCCCAAGTAAGACACCAGGGGCGCTTCAAGATCAACTCTCCTAACACCGCGAATCGTCCAGTGTGGACGATGGGTGCACCGTGGAGCTCTACTCGCGCAAACCTTCGACGCCGTCTTCACTGCCGAGGACCGTGCCGGGGAGCTCGCGGCGCCGCTACACTCTAGGATCGCCCCCACGAACCAGTCAGCGATCCGGAGGGCACGCGATGTCTCATCCTCTCGACCCGGCACTTTCCAAGACAGACCGCGAACAGATTTCGGCCAGGCTCCATCGCTTCACCACGGCGCTCGATGAGAAAGACTTCCACGCCTACGCCGACTGCTACACCGAGGACGGCATCCTCGAACTTCCCTGGGGCCAGCATGAGGGCCGCGAGGGTCTCGCCGAGGCCGTCAGCGCCAACTTGGCGAAGTTCCCCCGCACCCAGCACACCACCCGCGACCATGTGATCACCCAGGACGGCGACCGCGGAACCCTGCGGGCCCAGCTCCACTCCGTGCACTGGCGCTCTGAAGCCGACACCGATCCGTGGATCGTCGAAGGCATCTATGACTGCCGCCTCACGAGGACGGCTAGCGGCTGGAAGTTCAGCAATGTGGCCCTCAGCGTCGTATCGCAACAAGGCGGACATGACGAACTAGAAGCCCTGTAGTCGGCCAATCGCGTGCTGCGCCAACGCGGGCGCGGAGTCGTTCGTCGCTACAAGAGCCGGATTGGCACCACCCTGTGGGCCTTCCGCACGGACGCCAGGCGGGACGTCGTCTCCTACCTCGGCTCCTACCACCACGACCGTCTACATTGCACACTCGTCCACCGAACACCCCACGAAACCCGCGAGGTTGCCCCAGATTTCCCGGCGGGGTTGCGGCCGGGGGCGGCGCAGCGGTGGGCGCGCGGGTCGTCGGGGCCGAGCGTGAGACCGTTGAGCAGCTTGGATTTCAGGTACGTGGAAGGCGGCGCGGTAGGTCTCGGGGCCGTCGGCCGTGCCAGGCAGATCGTCGACTGTATGCACCCGGTGATCCCCTCGACCAGGCGGAACGCGGCGACCGTGGCGAGCCAGGCCCGGGGCCGAATTGACATGCGGTCAAACAGCGTGGAACCCTCAGTGACTGTCTGCATCGTCAGTGACAGGGCGGCTCGGGCCTTCTTTGATGAGGCGGGGGAGGCTGGTGATGCCTACGTGTCGTTCCGACTCTGAGTACGCGCACGACCGCGCCTCGGCGATGGGCACGCGCCCCAGTGGGCAGCTACCTGCGGATCTGTGCGGCTTTGTCGGGCGTAGGCGTGAGTTGAGCGAGATCCGGACGATCCTGGGCAACTCCGGGCTGGTGACCCTGACCGGCGTCGGCGGCGTGGGCAAGACCAGCCTGGCGCTACGGGTCGGCGCCCAGGCCCGCCGCGCCTTTCCCGACGGCGTGTGGTTCGTCGACCTGACCAAGATCCGCGACCCGGAACTACTGGGCTGGGAAATGGACAGCTCCGAATTCGTCGCCCACGTCGTGGCCATGGAACTAGGCGCAGCCGAACCCACCCTGCCCGGACTACTCGACCACCTCGCCGACCGAGACCTCCTGCTGATCCTGGACAACTGCGAACACATGATCCCCGGATGCGGACTGCTGGCCAACGCCCTACTGCGCACCTGCCCACGCCTGCGCATCCTGGCCACCAGCCGCGAACCACTGCGCATCCACGGCGAAATGACCTACCCCGTACCACCCCTGTCCACCCCACACCCCGACAACCAACCCACCCTGGCCGACCTCATCGAATCCGAAGCCGCCGCCCTGTTCACCACCCGCGCCAAAGCCGCCGTGCCCACCTTCGAACTCACCGAAACCAACTACCGCGCCGTAGCCGGCATCTGCCACCGCCTCGACGGCGTACCCCTGGCCATCGAACTCGCCGCAGCCTGGCTCCCCACACTCAGCCCCCAACAGATCCTCGACCGCCTCATCGACAGATTCCTCCTACTCACCCGCGGCAGCCGCACCGCACCCGACCGCCAGAAAACCCTCCGAGCCTGCCTGGACTGGTCCTTCGAACTCTGCACCAAACCCGAACGCACCCTCTGGAGCCGCCTATCGGTCTTCGTCGGCGGCTGCGAACTCGACGCCGTCGAAGGCATCTGCACCGACGACGAACTCCCCCAAGCCGCCCTCCTGGACGTCATCGCCGGACTCATCGACAAATCCATCCTCATCTGCGAAGACCACGGCACCACCAAACGCTTCCGCATGCTGGAAACCGTCCACCACTACGGCGAACAACACCTCCACCACACCGGCGAATACGACACCCTGCGCCGCCGCCACCGCGACTGGTACCAGAACCTGGTCGCCCGCGCACGCGCCGAATGGGTCAGCGACCAGCAAGGACACTGGCTCAACCGCATCCGCAGCGTACTGTCCAACCTCCGCGCCGCCGTCGAATTCTGCCTCGGCCAACCCGGCGAAGCCCACGAAGCCATGCGCCTGGTCGTCACCCTGCCCTGGCCCTGCTGGTGGGGCCTGGGCCTGTTCACCGAAGGCCGACGCTGGCTCCACCTGGCCCTGGCCCAAGCACCCCAACCCACCGTCGTCCGCGCCAAAGCCCTCCTCCTCGACGCCGAACTGGCCATCGCCCAAGGCGACACCGACATCGCCCAAGGACTACTCGACCAAGGAAACCGACTCGCCCAACGACTCGGCGACCCCCTCACCCTCGCCTACGCCGCCCACGTCCAAGGCATGGGCGCCCTGTTCGCCGGCGACCTACCCGCCGCCGCCCACGCCCTGCACCGAGCACGCACGATCCTCGCCCACACCGACGAACCCGACCCCAACCTCACCCTGCTGACCCTGCTGCCCTCCGGCGTCACCGCCGGACTACAAGGCGACCACGACCTCGTCCAGGAATGCCGCCGGCACATCCTCACCATCACCCACGCAGGACCCGCATTCCGCCAGGCCATGTGGCTCGTCGGAGTCGCCGCCTGGGCCGACGGCAACACCACCGAAGCCGGCCACTACCAAGAGGAATACCTCCGCTTCAGCCAAGAACAAGGCCTCAATCCGCTCGCCGCTGCGCGGTCCCTGGAGGTGCTGGCCTGGGTCTCAGCCAAGCAGCGACAGTACCAACGGGCCGCCACCCTGCTCGGCGCCGCCGGAGCCCTCTTCCGCGACGTCGGCACGTCGTTCCGCGCTTTCAAACATTTGGTTGGCTTTCACCAAACATGTGCGCAGGAAACGCGCGAAGCACTGGCCGACACCGTATTCGAGGACACCGTGGAGCGCGGTCGCAATCTCACGTATGAGGGCATGCTCGCATACGTTCTCGGGGAGAAGCGGCCGGAACCGGCACCGGCCGGACAGGTCACGGCCCTGCTGACCCGCCGCGAACGAGAAGTCGCCGACCTAGTCGCCCAAGGACACAGCAACAAGGAAATCGCCGCCGCGCTCGTCATCTCCCTACGCACGGCCGAAACCCACGTCGAAAACATCCTCCGCAAACTCGGTTTCACCTCCCGCTCCCAGGTGGCCGCTTGGGCATACACCCAGCAACGCACACGCGATATGTAGTCGAAGCGCCGCCGCCCCGCGCGGCAGGGCGAAGAATATCGGTGGCGCCCTGAACGAGATTTAGTCTATATTCCTCCCTGTATCATCCACTTTGGACACTCTTTCGTCTTAAGCGGTGGCGAGGGCTTGATCTCCGTCGAGGCCTCATCTCAGGACCACGGGCACCGCCTCGTATCCGCGGACGACGACGTTCTTCCGGTGGATCAGCCGTTCCTCGGCGAGGGCGACGTCGCGGCGCAGCAGGGCCGACAACGCGACCTGGCCTTCCAGCCGGGCTAGCGAGGCCCCGATGCAGAAGTGCGCACCCAACCCGAAGGCCAGGCTGCCGCTGGTGTCCCGGGTGAGGTCGAGCCGGTCCGGCGCGGGAAAGACGGCCGGGTCCCGGTTGGCCGCACCGATCTGCAACCACACGATCTCGCCACGGCGGATGCGCTGCCCGAGCACCTCGGCGTCGGCGAGCGCAGTACGCACCAGCAGCACTACAGGCGGGTCGTAGCGCAGCAACTCGTTCATGGCGTTCGCCGCTTCGCCGGGGTGGGCGCGGAAGTGGTCGAGCTGGTCGGGGTTGTGCAGCAAGGCCACCGTGCCGTTTCCGACCAGGTGCATGATGGACTCGTGCCCGGCGGCGAGCAGCAGCATGCACATGGCGACCAGCTCGTCGCTGCTCAGGACGGCACCGTCGTCCTCGACCGTGACCAGCGCGCTGATCAGGTCGTCCTTCGGCTCGGCCCGGCGCAGCGCGGCCAGATGATTGAAGTACTCGGCGAACTCGGCGTTGGCCTGTTCCCGCGCGGCCAGCTCCGCGGGGGAAAGCAGGAAGTCCGGATCCAGCCCGCGAACGATGGCCTCCGCCCACACCCGGAACCGGTGGTGGTCCTCGGCCGGGGCCCCCAGCATGTCCACGATCGTCGTCATCGCCAGCGGCAGGATGAAGTCCGCGAGCACGTCGATCCGGCCGCTCATACCGGCGAGCAGCCGAGTGGCCAGCGTTTCCACGGCCGGGCGCAGCCGCTCCACGCGGCGCGCGGTGAACGCGCGGTTGACCAGCTTGCGCAGCCGGTCATGCTCGGGGCCGTCCATGAACTCGAACGAGCGCAGCGCCACGCTTGGCCGCTGCGTCGAATCGAACAGGTTCTGCGCCGGGCTGCCGGGGTCGTGCCCGAACCTGGCGTCGCGAAGGATGGTTGCGCACGCCTCGTGGGACACGGCGGCCCACATCCCGCCGTCGGTGCGGAATAACGGACCACGCTCGGCCATCCGCCGGTGGCGCTCGTGCGCGTTGCCGTGGTAGTCGGGATCGACCGGGTTGTACCCCAGCGCTGCCTCGGCGAGAAAACCGAGGCGATCAACGTTCTTGGTGTCGGTAATCATGACGCTGCGCCCTCCTGCACGCTGTTGGACAACAGACCAGACAGATGGTCGACGATCGCGGCGGCCGTCGGCTTATGCCACAGCAGGCTAGCGGGCAGGCTCTGGCCGAACTGCCTTTCCAGCCTCCTGCGCAACACCAGCGACATCACCGAATCCAGTCCCTGGTTGACCAACGACGCCTGCGGGTCCAGCTTGCTGGCGGGCACCCGCATCTCCGCCGCGATGAGCGTGACAACCTCGCCGGTCAGCCACTCGCGCAACTGCTCCGGCTCAAGGTGCTGGTAAGCAGCCGAGTCCGGCTCCGCCGCGGCCAGCGCCTGCAGGTCCATGGCCTCGCTGAGCAGTGGCAGCGACACATGTGCTTCGTCGTCGGGTGGCAATGTGCGCAGCACCGCGAAAAAGCCGCGCCCGCGTCGGTCGATGTGGTCCCACACCTGCAGAGCCTCCGCTGCCGAGGTGTCGGCGATGCCCCGGGCACGCATTTCGCTCTCGACAACCTTGTTGCCCGCCATGCCTTTGCCTCGCCACAGCGACCAGCCGATGCTGACGGTGTCCCCTGCACCGCTAAATCCGCGGAGCGTGGCGAAGGCGTCCAGGAACGCGTTGCCGGCCGCATACATGGCCTGCCCCGGCATGCCGGTCAGATAGCCGTTGGAGGAGAACAGCACGAGGAAGTCCAGGCTTCCCGGCGGGAAGAGCCTGTGCAACGTCCACGCACCAGATACCTTGGGGCGCACCACATCGACCAGCTCCTGGCCGTCGATCTCGTCCACCAACCGGTCGCCGATCACCCCTGCCGCGTGGACGATGCCCCTGATTGGCGGTAACCCCAGTGCGCCCGGAGCCAGCTCACGGGCCGCCGCCGCGGCGTCGGCTATGTCCAGCGCGACGATCTTGACGGTGACTCCCTGGGCTTCGAGCGCGCGGATCCACTCGATCTGGCCGCACACTTCGGCGTCGGTCAGGCGGTCCCACGTGCTTCGTTCGGGGAACCGGTGCCTGCTGGCCAGGACGATGCGGCGCGCGCCGTGGTCGATCAGCCGCTGCGCGATGTCGGGTGCGAGCCCACCGAGCCCACCCGTGATCAGATAGGTTCCGTCCGGGCGGCAGCGGACCGGTTCACCCGCCGGTTCCTTGGTCGTGGGTACCAGTCGCGCGACCGACGGGCCGTCGCGGCGGACGCTGATCACGTCTTCGCGGGGGCCGGCGCACAGGATGTCGGCCAGCGCCGTGGCCACGCCGTTGGGGTCCTCGGGATCCACGTCCAGGATGCCGCCCCACAGCTCCGGGTGTTCGACAGCCACGATGCGCCCGACGCCCCACAACGGGGCATGCGCGAGGCGGGTTTCCGTTGCAATGTCCCTGACCCCGGCGGTGAGGCACCACAACCGGGGCTTCCTCGTCAGTTCCGCGCCGGCCACCGTACGCACCGTCTCGATGAGTAGGTTCGCCGATTGCGCGGCGGCGTCCGGCACCTCGTCATCGTTGTCCGGCAACGGTGGGAGTACGCAGACGTGTGACGCCGAGTCGAGCACGGCGACCAGCTCGTCGGGCTTGCTGACGACCGTGCAGTGCACGCCCGCAGCGGCAAGGGGTTCGCGCAGCATGTCCGCGCCGACGAACACCACGCCGGTCGGCGGCTCAGGTGCGGATGAGAGCTCCAACCGTCGCCATGCCAGCTCGTGCACCAGACTCGCTGGGTTGACCGAGCCCAGCGTGCCCGCGCCGACTTCGGCGCAGCCAACGCCGCTGATCCGCGCGAGCACGGTGCCGTCGCGGTCGGCGACCAGCACGGTTGCCGTGTCGCGATCCTGGTCGACGCTCGCCTGGATCACGGCGTACGCGGGCGGCCCGCCGGTGAGCTGCACCTCGGCGACGTGCGCGAGCATCCGCAGCGTGGTGCCATCCGACAGGGCGTCAGCGGCGACCGACAGCGCCGCGTCCAGCATCGGCGCCCAGGTGGTGGTGGAGTCGTGCCGCACGCTGACGCGCAGCGCCCGCCCCGCACGGGATAACTGCTCGACCTGCCAGGGAAATGCCGAACCGCCCACCCCTGTCCTGGCCATGCCGGCATGGATTTCGTCGGGGTCGCCGGGCACGAACTCATCCGGCGGCTCAGGCAGGGTGGCGGGCAACGCTCCGTGCGGAGATTGCGTGGGAATCGACGCGGTGACGCAGGTGCGCCAGTGCTCGGCAGCGCCATGATCGCGCACAGCGAGCGCCAACCGGTGATCGTGGACGACCTGGACCTCCTTGCCCTGGTCGTCGGCGACCAGCGGCAGCCGGAACTGCACATCCGTCAGCACGCCGGGCGAGACTCCGTTGGCGGCCTCCAGGAAGGTGTTGACCAGCACCGAGGCGGGCACGATCTCAACGCCGTTGACGGGATGGCTGCCGGGGTAGGGGCGGTTGTCACCGTCCAGGAAGGTCCGCCACAGCCGCAGCGAATGGCCCGCGACAGTGGTAGCCGCACCCAGCAACGAGTGCGAGTCCGCGACGTGGTTGGCCTGCTCGACGGCGCCCGACGGAGCGAAATCGCGCCAATGCGGCTGATTCTGCCACTGCATGGACGGCAGAGTCACCAGTGCACCGCCGGGATGCAGCCGTCCCAAGTCCACCTCGATGCCACGACAGTGCGCCTCGCCGATGCTGTTCAGCAAGGTCTCAAGCTCGGGGTGCCCTCTGCGGAGGGTAAGCCCCGCGAAAGCGTCATCGCGCCCCAACGCGGATAGGGTCTCGATGATCGGGTTGCACACCACCGGGTGCGGCGCGACTTCGAGGAACGCGCCATAGCCGTCGGCCACGGCTGCCTCGACGGCCTCCCGCAGCCGCACCGGCTGCCGCAGGTTGTTCGCCCAGTAGTCGCCGTCCAGCGCGACTTTCGCCCGAGGATCGGTGGCACTGGTGCTGTACATCGGGATCAGCGGCTGAACAAGAGGAAGGTCGGCGACGGACTCCCGGAGTTCGGTCAGCAGCGGATCCATGGCCGGGCTGTGGGAGGCGATCTCCACGGCGATCTTGCGCGGCAAGAGGCCCTCAGCCTCCCACTCCGCGATGAGCGCCTCGACCGCAGCCGTCTCGCCGGAGATCACCGAAGCCGTCGGCGACGACGAGATCGCGGCCACCACATCTTGCCGACCGGCCAGCTTGGCGACAACCTCGTCGAACGGCAGATTGACGGTGGCCATCGCGCCCTTGCCATCGGCGCGCCACAGCAGGCGGGAGCGCCTGCTGATCAGCCGCGCGCCTACCTCAAGGGTGCACGCGCCGGACACAACCGCCGCGGCGATCTCGCCCATCGAGTGCCCGATGACCGCGTCCGGGGTCGCACCGTGGGCGCGCCACACCTCGGCCAGCGCCGCCTCCATCGCGAAGATCAACATCTGAGTCGGGCCTGCGCCGGCGAACTCGCCGTCGCGCAGGGCCGCACGCAGCGAAAAACCGCCCTCCTCGGCGAACACCGGCTCGATCTGGTCGATCACGTCGGCAAAAACCGGCTGCGTGGCCAGCAGTTCACGCCCCATGCCCACCCATTGCGAGCCATGCCCGGAAAACACCCACACCACACGAGGAATGTCCTCGGCGGTTCCGGTGGCGATCCCGGGAGCCAGCTCGCCGTCGGCGATGTGGCGCAACCTGGTGATCAGTTCATCGCGGTCCGCGGCGACCACGGTGGCCCGGTGTGTCAGGTGTGAGCGTCGCAGGGCCAGCGTGTGGCCGACATCGGCCAGTGGCGTGGCAGCACCGGGGCCGTCCAGCCAGTCGGCGAGCCGGGCCGCATTGTGACGCAGCCCGGACTCGGACCGCGCCGACAGCGGGTACACCGCGTTCGTGTTCGCGGGCATGCTGGGAGACTCGATCGCTGCTGGGCGGCGAGCGGGGGCCTGTTGCAGGACCGCATGCGAGATGGTGCCGCCGAATCCGAAGCTGGATACCGCGGCGCGCCGGGGGTGAGCGCGCTGCGGCCACGCCGTCGGCTGCGTGGCCACCCTGAGGCCCGCCGTCGCCCAGTCGATCGACGGGTTGAGCGACGAAACGTTGAGGCTGGGCGGAATGTGCTCGTGCCCCAAGGCCAGCACGGCCTTGATGATCCCGGCCATTCCCGCACTGGCTTCCAGATGGCCGATGTTGGTCTTCACCGAACCGATCAAGCATGGATCGTCCGCGGGACGCTCAGCCCCGTAGACGGCGCTCAGCGCGGTGGCCTCGGTGTAGTCGCCGCGCCGCGTGCCAGTTCCGTGCGCCTCGACGTAGTCCACTGTGGCCGGTTCGACCCCCGCCTGCGCGCAGGCATTACGCACCATGGCCTGTTGGGCGGTCTCGCTGGGCGCCACGAAGTTCTCGGTGCGACCGTCGTGGATCACCGAGGTACCCAGCACCACAGCCATGATCCGGTCACCGTCGCGTTCGGCGTCGACGAGCCGCTTGAGCACCAGCACGCCGCAGCCTTCGCCGCGCACGTAGCCGTCGGCGTCAGCGGAAAAGGCCTTGGACAACCCCACCTGTGACAACATGCCCGCCGCCTCCAGCGATAGCGACCAGCCGGGGGCGGCGATGATGTTGACGGCACCGGCCAGCGCGAGCTCGGTCTCCCCCGACCGCAGGCTCTGGCAGGCCAGGTGTACCGCGGTGAGCGAGGCGGAGCACGCGGTGTCCACGACGAGGCTGGGGCCGCGCAGATCCAGGGCGTAAGACACGCGATTGGCCGCGCCGCAGTTCGACGCCCCGCTCGCCACCCACGCGTCCACGTCAGGCAAGTTCTCCAGCAGTCGGCGGCCATAGTCGTCGCTGATCACTCCCGTGAACACGCCGACCTGCCGGCCGGTCAGCGTCAGGGGCGGGATACCGGCGTGTTCCAGGGCCTCCCAAGTGACCTCCAGCATCATCCGGTGTTGCGGGTCCATCGTCTCGGCCTCTCGGCGCGTGAAGCCGAAGAACTCGTTGTCGAAGCAGGCGATGTCACGGTCACCGAGATAGCCGCCGCGCTTGGGTGCTCGCTGAGCGGCCGCCGCGTGGGCCGCACCCATGGCCAGGTAGTCCCGCCAGCGGTCGTCGGGCACTTGTCCCACGGCGTCGCGACCGGCGGTGAGCAGGTCCCAGAACGCGTCCGGAGAGCTTGCCGCACCGGGGAAACGGCACCCGATTCCCACGACTGCGATCGGTTCTGTCGGGTCCAGCTGCGTGTTCATTGCGGTTTCCCTTCGACGGTCGTGTGTCCCGTCAAGATCAGGTGACCGACGGGTGCCGCAGTTCTCACTTGACCGAGTCAGCGATCCTGACCACCGCGGCGGCGATGGTGATTCCCGGGCCGACGCCCAGCAGCAACACGTGATCTCCCTGGTGCACTTGCCCCGAGACGATGAGATTGCGCAACGCGAGGAACTGGTCACTGCAGCCGGCATGACCGATGGTTCTGCCGTAGTTCCACGTCGACCGCGACAACGGCATGTTCACGGCACTCAGGAACCACTGTTCGACCAGTTCCCGCGAATAGTGCGCGCAAGCTACCCGGGAGATGTCGCTGATGTCGATACCGGCTTCCACCAAGGTTCGGTGGACGGTCTGTAGCAAGCGCTGCCGGATCTTCAACGACATCAGGGTGCCACCGCTGTCCCGCTGGGATGCCCTCTGGAAATGCTCAGCGCGCGCGTTGAAGTCCAATACGCGCCCCACGGTGGCCCCGGGCGGGAACAGGGGCTCGCCGCTGCGGTGGGTCTGCTCTCCCTCCGGCACCGTCAGCAGGTTCACCGACAGAAGTTGCACCGCGGACGGCTTTTTGCTCAGCACCAGGGCGCTAGCCGCGTCGGCCACGACGAATGCCGTGCTCACCGACCACCTGTCGATCAGCGGGGTGCCGAAATTGTCGGTACCCACCAGCAGCGCGGCCCGCTGGTCCCGGTCGGCGTGCAGATGGCCCACCGCGAGGCTGAGCGCGCTGAACAGGCCGTTGCAGCCGTGCTGGATCTCCACCGCCAGCGCGTCTCCGCCGATCAATTCGCGTTGCAGGAGATACTGCGGCTGCCAGCCGTCGGGGCCCTGGTGCCACACTCCGCAGTACAGCAACAGGTCCAGCTCGTCAGGCGCATGCGCGCTGCCCTCGATCGCATCACGCGCGGCGCGCAATGCCATCTCCGGTGCGGAGATCCCACCGGCGACCGCGATGCTGACGAACTCCTGAAGCCGGCTCAGCTCGTCGGAATACCAGCCCTGCCGCACCGCGTCTGCCACACTTACTTGATCAGGGACGTACGCACCAAGACCGCTGATGAACATGTCGGAAGCACGCATGCGTGCACCCCTCCTGAAACCGCACCCGGAAATACATTTTCTTCTTGCGCCGCTCTACAGTGGTCGGGTAGCGTCGCATCCCGTCATCTCGCTTTCCGTTTGGTACGGACAAACGATTCCCTGCGAGCCTTGATTACCCGGCGACCGTGGCGACACGGCACACTTTCGGGAGGAAATAATGCGCGTAGACGAGGTCGAGGACAGGTTGTGCAACTTCATCCGCGAGCGACTGCTGACCGACGGAGAACCCGAGGAATTCACCCACATCACTGCTCTGTTTGAAGACGGAGTGCTGGACTCGCTGCGACTGGCGATGCTGATCAACTTCATTCGTACCGAGCTTGCCGTCGAAATCCCGTACCAGCGCGTGAACCGGGACGAGTTTCACGACGTGCACGCCATCTCCACGATGGTGGCGGACCTGTCGGAGGTGACGCCGAGGTGACGGCGGCGGACTTGCGGAGGATCTTCCCCGCCCGAAACGGAATCCGGCCCGGTCGACTTCTCATATTAGTAGTTGCGTGGTAGCGGTTTGCGCTCTTCTCGGGAACGGCCTCGATGAGCCCGGCCGCGGGTGCGGGTGCGGGTGCGCCCGCACAGTCGAACATCCACCCGGGACACCGCCTCGATGATCGATTAGTCCATAGGCGACTTGCCGCCCCCGCCGACCCATACCATCGAGTGCTCCTACACTTCTAGCGCAGTTCAAATTCGGCGGATGTACGAAGATTCGTAATGAACCCTAGAAGCAAACTTGAGGAAAAGTCAACACCGGTGGATCAAGATTTTCACAGCGTCTCAGTTGGATCTTGGTTGGACAGCGGGCGCGATCACGCTCTGTGGATTGTTTATCGTTTCGGTTGGTGCCGAATGTAGTTGTGCGGCTTGGTAGAGCCCTTGGTTCCGCCCTCGGAGACAGGTCCGCAGAGCGGTGAAATGTCGCATGTGGACGACAAAAAGGTGCTCACGAGGACCGCGAACGCCTCGGCGCCGTTGGCCCCCTGCCCGAATTCGACGACAGCCCCGCGTTCGATGGGGCGATCCAAGTAATTGCCGCCGCGCGCTGGCCAAGTTTCGTTGCTCCGCTATCGACAGAACGCCGCTTTGTCCACCGCCGGCCGCGAACCAGGTCCGTAGTTCGTCAGCGTGCCTGCGAGATTGGGTGCCCGACTGGTGGGATCATGGCCGGGACGGTTGTGGCGCAAGGGAATTGAGGCCAAATGGTCCCACCAATCCGCAGCCCACGTCGGGGGAGACGATGTTGCCGGAGATGTGTCTGCGGATGCCGGGCGAGCTCGAGCGGGTCAACGCTTTGCCGGACGATCCGGCGTTCTTCAAGGTGCGGGCCGGAGGCGGTGGCCGGGCTCAACGAAACGCTGCCGGCCAAGGCTGCCACAGCGAAACTGGTACACACCAATAAGATTCGGGTCGATGCCAACGGCGGTGGAGACCAATGTGGAAAACCCGACCGATTCCGGCCTGCTGGCCAAGGCGGTCCCCAGGATCGCGGGCACGGCCAAGCGAGTGCAGGCCGCCGGTGGGCGGCGCGCACGATACGCGACCGGCGTCGGGCGGCCGGCGGTTGCGGGCGACGGCGTCCTCGCCCACAACCTCGTCAAGATCGCCACACTGGCGCACGCCAAGAGCGCATAACCCCGGCAGGACAACCCGCCCCGCCCGCACCGCCGAACCCACTGACCCGCCATCCGGCCGCACGGACCCGAGCACAGTCCACCATCACCACAACGACTTTTTCGGGTCGAAGTAGCTAGCGGCAGGAAAAGCGCCGTCGGCAACTCCTCCACCACATCGGCGCGAGCGCCCGGGTTGCAGGGCGCGGTTCCTGATCTGGGACCGCGGGCAGCAATTTTGCCCGAACTTTTTGACGCCATCCTTAAGGATGCGGGGATCCGGAACCAGCGGCACCTGGAGAATTCGTCGAACTTCCGTAAAAGCGTGGCGCGAACACCCGTCCGCTGTACCTTTTGCCGGAGTCGATGGCCGATCCAACCCCGCTCGCCCGCCTCGAAATACGAGGACGTGAGCGCCTGGGCGGCTTCCGCGCCGAGTACCGACACGCAGCCTGACCTCGATGGAGGTTACCGGCAAGCGCGACCGCAGGCGACCACAATAAGCGGCAGATGTTTGTTGGGGCGACAATCTCTGCCCGTAAGGACACTACGAACATAACAGCCTGTAGTCTATCCTGTACTCATTGATTACAGGATAGAACCAAACTTGCTACCTGACAGGCGAGCCGTTTGCGATATACCCCAGCATCCTTCGCGACTTGTCATGCCCGCATGGAGGGACTACTGCATGGATAGCCCCGCTCCGAGAATCGGCTTAACCAAAGTCTTGGTCGGCTGGTCCCCGATCAGAGCTTGGGCGACGTTAGGCGCTGTTTTCGTCCTGATCCAGGCATGGATATACGGTAGTTGGCTCGTCACCGGCCAGGCCCATATTGTCACCCCCGTTGGCCCAGACCGACCGCCGGCCTGGAATATCGTCGTGTTGCGGGGATTCGAGCTGCTGGTCGTGGTAATCCTCATCGTCTTTGCGATCAGGATTGTCCGGCAATACCGCCGGGAGCATCAACTCGGCGCCGATGCCGTGTTCGCGTGCGCTCTGTTGCTCACTGCGTGGCAGGATCCCCTGGTCAACTTCGTCGGACCGACGCTCAGTCTCAACAGCCACATGGTCAGCGTCAGCTCCTGGGCCGCGGCAACTCCCGGTTGGATCGACAGCTGTCGCGGCCATGGACCCGAATCGATATTTCAGGTGACGCTCGGTTATCTGGTTTTCGTCTACATCATCGTGGGCCTGGGCCGTCTCTTTCGGCTGCTTGAACGCCGCTGGCACGGACTGTCGAGGCGCACGCTCAACGTCATTGCACTAGCCATCACGTCCGTTGTCATCGTCGCTCTGGTCAATGTTTCGGTTTGGCTGGAGCTGGCCGCCTACCCTGCCGCGATTCCGAATCTTTCCTTCTGGACGGGAACTCGCTATCAATTTCCCATCTACCATGAGATCTTCTATGCGCTGTGGGTTGGCGCGCTGGCCGTCCTCTACTTCCGGCGGAGTGCCGACGGTCTGACCACCGTTGAACGAGGTCTCGACGCGCTCCGCCCCCGCTTCCGTGCCGTGCCACGGATTCTGGCGGTCGCCGGGTGCACTAATCTGCTGTTACTGCCGTGGGTCGTCGTGTCGGCGGCTAGCAGTGCTTTCCAAAGTCCGACGCCGGGCATTCCGAGCTACCTGCTGGGCAATTGCGCCTCGGTCATCATGCCTTGAGTAAGAAGATCCTTAGTGCGGCTTAGGGAGAAATCGATGGAGACGACATGCACAGCCGCCGCGGCCCCCGGGGCGATACCCGTGCTCGGCCACGTCCCGCGCCTGCTGCGTGATCCGCTGGGCTTCTGGGGCACCCTGCCCAGTTACGGCGACCTGGTCACGGTCCGGGTTGGCACCATACGGGCGGTCGTGGTCTGCACGCCGGAACTGACCCGCCACGTCCTGCTCAACGACAAGATCTTCGACAAGGGAGGGCTCGCTTACGATGTCGCCCGACCCATCCTCGGCAACGGCCTGGGGACCTGCCCGCACAGCCAGCATCGCAGACAGCGGCGGCTGATCCAGCCCGCCTTCAACCCGCAGCGTCTTCCCGGTTATTCGCGCGTGATCGCCCGGAGGGCCGCGGCGGTCGTCGATGCGTGGCAGCCGGGACAAGCCGTTGATGTGCTGACTGAAATGACGGCGATTACCACGCATGCACTGGCCGAAACGGTACTGGGGACCGCGTTGGCCGCGGATGTGCACGCCGAACTGACGGAGAACGTGAACCTCATCGTGCTCCAGAGTCTGCGGCGGATAATCCTCCCGGACGTGATCAACAACTTTCCGCTGCCCGCCAACCTCCGCTATAACCGCGCCACGGCACGCGTCAAACAGATCGCGCACGGCATCATCACGGAACGCCGCCGCGCCGGCAGCACCGACCATGACGACATGCTGTCCATGCTGCTGGCGACAACGGACTTCGACGGCGGGTCGCTGAGTGACGCCGAACTTGTCGATCAGATCATGACGTTCTTCTTCGCCGGAATCGAGACCACGGCGGTCACACTGTCGTGGGCGCTGCGTCTGCTCAGCGACCACCCCGACATTCAAGACCAGCTACACGCCGAAGTGGACCAGGTCCTGACCGGCGACCCCGTCGATCATCTGCCCGAACTCGTCCTGACCGCCCGAATCATCAACGAGGCATTGCGTCTCTATCCGCCCACCTGGCTTCTGACCCGTATCGCCAGCACCGACACCGAACTGGGCGGACACCCTATCGCGGCCGGCACCACCGTCGTCTTCAGTTCCTATCTCATCCATCGTCGGCCCGACGAGCACCCCAACGCTCAGCGGTTCGACCCCGATCGGTGGAATACCCCGCCCGGACGCCATGCCTACGTCCCGTTCGGGGGCGGCGCACGGAAATGTATCGGCGAAGGTTTCGCCCTCGCCGAAGCCACTCTCGTGCTGGCCACCATCGCCAGACGCTGGCGGTTGGCGCCCATTCCCAGCCAGCGGGGACGGATCCTGCCGGGCGGGACGATTCGACCGAAGGGACTCCGGCTCCGAGCCATCGCACGGTCCTCCTCGTGAACCACATCTCGGTCCCCGGCGGCTTCCGTCGTGGGACGACCTACCGGCCACGGAAGGTTTTTCAGATGTCCGCTGCTCTTCGAGCCCCTTCGTTACTTGCGATGCTGCGCGGCAGCGCCGAGCTTCACCCGGCGACTGTCGCTGTCAAAGATGCCAATCGTCAGCTCACCTATGCGGAGCTCCTCGACGAGGCGCACCGCCTCGCCGCATACCTCGTCGAGCTTGGTGTTCGTCCGGGTACGCCGGTAGCAAGCTGCCTGCCGCGCGGTGTCGCGGCCGTGGTGACCCACGTCGCGGTGCTCACCGCTGGTGCGGTGCATGTTCCCGTTGCTCCCACGCACCCCGACGCGCTGCTGCGGCAGCTACTCAACGGTGTCAAGGCGCGGTATCTCGTGGTGGAGCGCGAACGCGACGCTGTCGGGGACGCCCGGCAAGTCATCCTCGACGATCCGGCGATTCGCCGGTCGTCACCCGATGAAGCATGGTCCGAGCCTCCCATGGATGCCTTGGCCTGTGTGATTCACACCTCGGGCAGCACGGGGCGGCCAAAGCCGGTGGCCTTGTCCCACGGCGCCGTCGCCAACTCCACCTATGCCCGTTTGCACCGCTACGGCGAGGGGATCGGCGAGTTCGCCTTCGTCTCACCGATGACCTTCGACATCTCCCTGGCGGGTATCTGGTGGACGTTCGCCACCGGCGGAACGCTCCGGATGCTCGCGCCCGACACTGCTGGGCTGCTCGGCGAGTTCGCCGACGCGCTGTCCGCCGGTGCCACCACACACACGTTGCTCACCGCGTCGCTCTACCGCGCCGTTCTGTCCTCTGTGGACAAGCCTGCGCCTGGGCTGCGACAGGTCGTGGTATGCGGTGAACCGTGTCCTGCCGAGCTCGTCGACGAACACTACCGGCGAATGCCCAATGTGGAGCTGACCAACGAGTACGGTCCCACCGAGGCGGCCGTATGGTGCGCGGGCGCGACTCTCCATCCCGGCGAGGACGTCGTCATCGGAACGCCCGTGCTGAACACGGACGTCCTCGTGCTGGACGGCGACCTGCGGGTGTTACCGCCAGGCGAGTTCGGGGAGCTGTGCATTGGCGGCGCCAACCTCGCCGAGGGCTACGTCGGCTTACCGGAACTGACCCGGACAGTCTTCGTGCCGCACCCGGCCGACCCCTCCCGCCGGATCTACCGCACTGGAGACGTAGGGCGGTGGCGTCCAGACGGCCAGCTGGAAATCCGCGGCAGGCTCGACGAACAGGTGAAGGTGAACGGTCATCGGGTCGAGCCGGGCGGCGTGGCTGCCGTGTTGCGCGGTGCCTCTGACATCCGGGATGCGGCCGTCGTCAAGCGTTCTGACCGGTTGGTCGCATACATCACTGCCGAGTCCGGGGATATGTCACAGACCGAGGCGCTGTATGCCGCGCTGCGGCAGCACGCGAACCAGCTGTTACCCGAGTACGAACGCCCGGCGACCTATGTCCTGGTTCCCAGTCTGCCGCTGACCGCCAACGGCAAGGTCGATCATGCGGCCCTGCCCGAGCCACCGGTTACGCGACCGGAGCTGAGTACCGCCTACGCGGCTCCAGCGCTTTCGGACGAGCACCGAGTCGCGGCGATCTTCGCCGAACTGCTCGGCGTGCAACCCATTGGCCTGCACGACGATTTCGTCGAACTGGGCGGTGACTCGCTGCTGGCCGCCCGCGCCGCGCACCGCATCGGTGACGAGTTCGGCGTCCACGCACCGATCAGGATCGTGTTCGAGCAACCGACGGTAGCGCACCTGGCGGCCTGGCTGGCCACCGCGCCCGCTCGCAGCCGACCCGCCACTGCCAGTTCACCGCAGGAGGCTCCGGCAGGCCGGTTACCGCTCACCGAAATGCAGTCCGCGGTCTGGGCGCACGACCAAGCATCGGGCTGGAACGTCGTAGCCGGGCCGGACTTCACCCTGTCGGCCACCTACCGGATCAACGGCACGCTCGACGTCACGGCGTTGGGCGACGCGGTCGACGAACTGGTCAGCCGGCACGAAGCGCTGCGAACTTCGCTGCAGTTGCGGCCTGGTGAGCAGTGTCAGCTGATCGGACAGCCGTCAACCGGGCTGCTGCGCACGGCAGGGCCGCGGACCAGGTTGGCGGATCTGTTCCGGGCCGAGCCACTAGAGCTGGCGTCCGGGCGGGTTTTCGCGGCCGACCTGATCAGCTTCTCGGATGTTGAGCACCAGTTATCGTTGCGGGTCCAGCACATGATCGCGGACGACTGGTCGCTTCATCTGATCGAGCGCGAGCTAAGCCAGCTCTACGCGGGCATGCTGGCCGGCCGTGCCCCGGGGCTCGATGCGGCGCCCAGCTATCGGGCCGCGATCAGCCAAGCCGCGCCCGCGCCGAGCGCCGCCGACCTGACGTACTGGGCCGAGAAATGCCGTGGCGCAAGACCTGTCGAACTCGTTCCCAACGAGCGTCTGCGAAGATCCAAAGAGCCCCACCGGGTCAGGGTCAACAGTGTTGTCGTGCCCGCTACCGGCTTTCTCCGGCTGGTACAGGCCAACCGGGTGACGCTACACACCGGCCTGTACGCGATGATCCATGCGCTCGTGGCCGCCGACACCGGTGCGCAGGAGGTGCTGCTGAACACCGTCAATGCGGCGCGGCGCAGCGCCGAGCTGGAGCGGACCGTGGGGGTCTTCGTCGACACGGTGCTAGTTCGCCAGCGGGTCCTCCCAAATCTGTCCTTTATAGATAGCCTCCGACTGGCGGCCGACGAACTGAACACGACCTATTGGCACGCCGATGCCACGATGCCCGCCCTCTGCGCGGAGCTTCCGGACCTGCTCGCCGTGGCCGCCAAGTCGCAGCCGGTCGTCTTCGAGACGCTGGCGCCGGTGGCCGGCCTGCAGTTGAAAGGCTGCTCGATCCAGCGCAGCGACCCATACCACGTCGACTACGACGGGCTGCCATACCGATTACCGGTGGGGCTGAACATGATCGCCAGACAGGAGGGAACCATGCTGCGGCTGGCCGCATTCCACGATACCGCCTTCCTGCCCGCCAAGTATGTGGACGGCATGTTGCATCGGATGCGAGAGATCGTCCTAGCTTATGACCAGCACGGTGACCATCCGATGGACCGTCTGGTACCGGCCGACACATGGGTGCGTGAATTATGACGACGACCGCACATTCCGTAGTAGGTGACGTCCGTTCCGCCGTCGACGCGCTGCTGGAGGATTTCCTCACGCACCAGGAGCAGCGGGCGGCCACACCGCAGGTCTCACTGTTCATCGAGTGGCTCCGGGGTTGTCTCGCCGGCGGTAAGCGCTTGCGCCCGGCGCTGTGCTACAGCGGTTGGCGTGCGGCCGGCGGGACCGGCGCCCCGGCCGATGTCATACACCTTGCCGCGTCCTTGGAACTATTCCACGCCTTCGCGCTGGTACACGATGATGTCATGGACGACAGCGACACCCGTCGTGGTCGCCAGACCCTGCACCGGCAGATCGCTACCCGCTATCCGACCCATCCGGCGTCCGAACAGTTCGGCCGTCATACCGCGATTCTGCTTGGTGATCTCATCCTTGGCTGGTCGTATGAGCTGGTGCACGGCGCGGAACTCGACCCGGCCAGGGCGAGCCGGGTCTGGCTCTTGCTCAACGCCATGCGCACCGAGACCCTAAGCGGTCAGTATCTGGACCTGCTCTCGACCGGCGTACTCGATGACGATATGGAGGGCGCCCTGACGGTCGCCACGTACAAGACGGCCAAGTACACCGTGGAGCGTCCGTTGCAGCTCGGATCGATTCTCGCGGGGGCGGGGCAAGAGATGCTCGACACCTGGACCGCCTACGGCATACCGGTGGGCGAGGCCTTCCAGCTCCGCGATGATCTGCTCGGTGTCTTCGCCGACCCGGCCGATACCGGCAAGTCCGCCATCGACGATCTGCGCGACGGCAAACACACCGTCCTGCTCGCATTGGCCTGGAAGCGAGCCGACGCCGATCAGCGAAGCCGGTTACGTGCTCTGATTGGCAACCCGGATCTGGACGAGACCCACGCGGCAGAGATCAGACATATCTTCACCGTCACCGGTTCCCGCGCAACCGTCGAGGAAATGATCGTTCACCGCTACAACGCGGCACTGGCGGCCTTACAGGCCGCGCAGCTACCCGCAGAGGACGACGCTGTCCTGCGCGAGTTAGCCACTCGCGCGACACAGCGCGGACATTGAAAGGAAAGAACCGATGGGGCTGTCCGGCATTATTGATCCGGCGAGACCGTGTCCGGGACTTGTCCCGGGCATGCGCGCCAGCCTTCCGGCGATCGCACAGCGCTTCTCCTGCGATTTCCATCCCGACTACTACGAACTCATCCAACGCAATGAGCAGTGGGTTGTGCAGGATCTGTGCCCCGGTGACACCGAATGGGCACAGGCCACGTTGGACATGCTGGGCAGCACCCTGGTGTGCACCGGTTACCCGAGAGCGGACCGGGGTCGGCTCCTCGATATCTGCAACCTGTCCACCTGGTGGTTCATGGTCGATGACCAGTTCACCCGGATTGTGACCGACCCCGACGCGCCGGAGAACCTCCGCAAGCAGCGCGGCGCCGAGTACGTTGAGGATCTGTGGAGACTAGTGGTCGGCGAGCCAACGCGCACACATCGATGGCCGCCAGAGGTGATCCGCGAACTGGTCGATCGGATCAGGGGACGAACAACGCCGGAGTTCTTCCAGCGCATGGTCGAGGCCATGAGCACCTGGCAGGTCCGTGGGCTCGTCGCCGAGCTGGACGCTCCGGACGCCACCGACGAGGACCCGCTCCAGGCATACCTTCGGTTGCGCGTGGACAGCGCGGGACCGTCCAGCTTCATGGTTTTCGCCGAATACGTCCTGGAACTCGACCTGCCATCCGAGATTCGCTCCAACGGGCTGATCAAGGAATATGAGCGGCTCATAGCCGAACACTGGATCCTGCCCAACGACCTGCTTTCCTTCCGCAAGGAATGCTTCCGGGGCGACCACACCAACTTGGTCTGCCTGCTCCGCCGAAACCAGGGACTGTCTTTGAATGATGCTCTTGCGGCGGTCGCCACGCTGATCAACGACCGGCAGGAACGGGTCCTGAAACAATATGACGAGATCATGGCCACCGAGCTCGGGAAACGGGAAGAAGTGCGGATGTACCTGGACGCTCTCCAGGCGATCGGTGCCGCCAACCAGCGGTGGAGCTATCTGACACCCCGCTACCACGGTCCCAGGTTCCAATGGAACGGCGTACTCTCCGGCGAACTCCGGCTGTTCCCCACCCACACCCAGTTTCCCGGGGTCAACGCGCAGCTATAACGACGGTCAGGCGCTGCGCACCCTGGCGACCGCGCGGTAAAAAAAGTTCGCCAACGACAAACATCAACAACTCACTCGTGATTGGCAATGCCTCACGCCAGGTCCGTACACGCTTCGGTTCAAAGATCACTCAATACCCCTCAACAACGGTCTTTGATGTCGATGCGGCCGTCCCAATCTACGGTCTGATCTGGACAGGTCCTCGGACGCCCAGCGGTATTGGTGCGCCGACAGTCCTCGTTCGACCGACCGCGATTGCTTTCCATCGCCGACATTGGTGAGGAGGACGGCGTGCGTTACGGCTTCGCCATCGATCAGCGGACCTGCATCGGGTGCCACGCCTGCACCGTCGCGTGTAAGACCGAGCACGAGGTGCCGGTCGGCCAGTTCCGCACCTGGGTCAAGTACGTCGAGTCCGGCGATTTCCCGGCCACCACGAGGGATTTCGGCGTGATGCGGTGTAACCACTGCACGGACGCGCCGTGCGTGCGGATCTGCCCGACGAAAGCGTTGTTCAAACGCGACGACGGCATCGTCGACTTCGACCGGGCACGGTGCATCGGCTGCAAGGGCTGCATGCAGGCGTGCCCGTACGACGCGATCTACATCGACGAGGACACCCACACGGCCGCCAAGTGCAACTTCTGCGCCCACCGGGTCGACGAGGGCCTGGAACCGGCGTGCGTCGTGGTGTGCCCGACGCACTCGATCTGGGTGGGCGATCTGGACGATTCCGGCAGCGGAATCGCCAGGCTGGTCAACGAGAATCCCGTCCAGGTGCGGGCACCCGAGCAGAACACCGGTCCGAACGTCTTCTACCTGGGTGCCGACCGGGCCGTCTGACCTGCCCGTCGACCCGGTCAGCCGCGCCCGCACCACGCTGAACACGGCGCACCCTCGCCCGTGGGGGTGGCGAGTGACGACCTACCTGTGGACCAAGGCGTTCGGTGCCGGCGCACTGCTGGTCGCGGCGCTGGCGCGGTTTCTCGGGGTCGACCTTGGCCTGCTGGGCACGGTCGTCGCGCCGGCGCTCGGTGTCGTCGGCGTGGCCGTAACCGGGGTTCTGCTGGTCTGGGACCTCAAGCAGCCCAAGCGGTTCCTGTACCTGCTGCTGAAGCCCAACCCGACATCGTGGCTGGTCTGGGGCGCAGTGGTGCTGGGCGTGTTCGCCGCCATCGCGACCGCCTGGCTGTGCATGGGCGTGCTGACCGCCGCGGGGGTAGTCAGCACGCAGACCGCCGAGGTGGTGCTGGACCCGCTGGCCTGGGCGGTGGTACCGGCAGCGGCGTTGACCGCCGGCTACACCGGATTCCTGTTCGGCCAGGCCGAAGGGCGCGACCTGTGGCAGTCCCCGCTGCTGTTCTGGCACCTCATCGTGCAGGCCGTGATGGTCGGTGCCGGTGCGCTGCTGCTCTTCGCCTTCCTCGACCCGTCCGGCGAGTCGGTTGCGCTCGTCGCCCGCAGCCTTGCGATCAGCACCCTGCTGCACGTGGCGATGCTGCTGCTGGAGTACTTGGGCCGGCACCCGACCCGCAATTCCCAGGCTGCCGCGCACATGGTCACCCACGGCCGTTACGCACGCGTGTTCTGGGCTGGTGGCGTCGCGCTCGCCATCGTCGCCGCGGTGGCGGCCGCAACCGGGTGGCAGGGCACGTCCGTAATGCTCCCGGTGCTGGCGGGTGTCGTGGTCCAAGCCGCGCTGCTGGCCTACGAGAGCGTTTTCGTGCGCGCCGCCCAAGACGTTCCGCTGTCCTGAATCGGGAGAGGAATCGCCCATGCACGACGAGCAACCGCGCTCCGAACCGGTGCTGCCCGGCGCGCGGAACCACGAGCATCTGCGCAACTTCCCGCCGGTGTCGACCTGGGACGACCACGTCGAGTACGACGCCAAGGCGCATCCGCGAAAAGTGCCCCACGCCTACACGCTGGTCCCCACCACCTGCTTCAACTGCGAAAGCGCCTGTGGCCTGCTCGCCTACGTCGACAAGGACGATCTGTCCATCAAGAAGCTCGAAGGCAACCCGGCGCATCCCGGCTCACGCGGTCGCAACTGCGCCAAGGGACCGGCGACGATCAACCAGCTCAACGATCCCGAGCGAATCCTGCACCCGCTCAAGCGCACCGGTGACCGCGGCGCCGGGCAGTGGCAGCGGGTCGGCTGGGACGAGGCGCTCGACGACATCGCCGCCCGGATTCGGCAAGCCATCCTGGAGAATCGCCACGAAGAGGTGATGTACCACGTCGGGCGGCCCGGCGAGGACGGATTCGCCGAGCGATTCCTGAACGCCTGGGGCGTCGACGGGCACAACAGCCACACCAACATCTGCTCGTCCGGCGCGCGGTTCGGCATGACGTTGTGGGCCGGTTACGACCGCCCGTCGCCGGATTACGCCAACGCCAACGTGATCCTCCTGCTGTCCTCACACCTGGAAACCGGGCACTACTTCAATCCGCACGCCCAGCGGATCATGGAGGGCAAGCAGGGCGGCGCGAAGCTGATCGTGCTGGACCCGCGGATGTCCAACACCGCCTCGCACGCCGACACCTGGCTGGCGCCGTGGCCGGGCAGTGAAGCCGCCATCCTGCTGGCGGTGGCCGCACACCTGCTGCGCACCCGCCAGGTCGACGAGGCCTTCCTTCGACGCTGGTTCAACTGGAAGACCTACCTGCGCGAACTGCACCCCGACGCGCCGTCGGACTTCGGGACCTTCCTCGACCGCCTGGAGTCCGACTACGCCGAATACACCTTCGATTTCGCCGCCCAGGAAGCGCGCGTCCCGGCAGCCAAGATCGCCGAGATAGCGGAGACCGTGGCCGCGTGCGGCGGCCGGCTGGCCTCACACATCTGGCGTTCGGCGTGCGCCGGCAATCTTGGCGGCTGGCAGGTCGCACGCGCGCTGTGGTTCGTCCTCGCGCTGACCGGCAGCATCGGCGCGAAGGGCGGAACGAGCCCCAACGGCTGGAACAAGCTCATCCCGCACGGGCCGGCGATGCCCGCGCCGCACGACCACTGGAACGAGCTGACCTGGCCCCGCGAATACCCGTTGTCCACCAATGAGATGTCCATCCTGCTACCGCACTTCCTCGCCGAAGGCCGCGGTCGCCTGGATGTCTACTTCTCCCGCGTCTACAACCCGATCTGGACCAACCCCGACGGCTTCACCTGGATGCAGCAGCTCACCGACCCGGACAAGGTCGGCCTGCACGTCGCGCTGACCCCGACCTGGTCGGAAACCGCGGAGTTCGCCGACTACGTGCTGCCCATGGGGCACGGTGCGGAGCGTCATGACACGCACTCCTACGAGACCCACGCGGGCCGTTGGCTGGGCTTTCGCCAACCGGTGCGCCGGGTCGCGATGGATCGACTCGGCCGCGACTACACCGACACCCGGGACGCCAACCCCGGCGAGGTGTGGGAGGAGAACGAGTTCTGGTTCGAGCTGTCCTGGCGCATCGATCCGGACAACGCGCTGGGCATCCGCAAGCACTTCGAGTCGCCGTACCGGCCGGGCGAGAAGATCACCGTCGACGAGTACTACCGCTGGGTGTTCGAGAACCAGGTGCCGGGCCTGCCGGAGAAGGCCGCAGAGCAGGGCATGACGCCGCTGGAGTACATGCGGCGCTACGGCGTCGTGGAAATCGACCACGACGTGTACCGCCAGGACGAACGGGAGCTCACCGACGCCGACCTGCACGGTGCGCAAGCCGACGAGGACGGGGTGTTCCGGCGGCCGGTGACGCTGGAGTCCGCGCCTCCGGTGGTCGGTGAGGCCGGTTCCGTCGGCGTGCGGCACGACGACGGTTCGGTCACCGCCGGATGGCTCACCCCGTCGCGCAAGCTAGAGGTGTACTCGACGACGATGCGCGACTGGGGCTGGCCCGAACACGCCACCCCGGGATACATCCGGTCGCACGTCGCTTACGGTGAGATCGACATCGCGGCCGGCGAGCTCGTGCTGGTGCCGACCTTCCGGCTGCCGACGCTGATCCACACCCGGTCCGGGAACGCCAAGTACCTCAACGAGATCAGCAACACCCACCCGTTGTGGCTGAACTCGGCCGACGCCGGACGCCACGGGGTCGGCACCGGCGATCTGGTGCGCATCGGCACCGGGATCGGCTACTTCGTCTGCCGGGTCTGGGTGACCGAGGGGATCCGGCCGGGCGTGTGCGCTCTATCGCACCACATGGGACGTTGGCGCCTGCACCCCGGCGAAGGCAGCCGGTGGGTCGCCGGCATGGTCGAGCTGTCCCACCCGCACGGGGAGCACACCTTCCTGCTGCGGCACAAGACGGGAATCGCACCGTTCGACTCCGATGATCCGGACTCCTCACGCATCCACTGGCAGGACCCCGGCGTGCACCAGAACCTCGCTTTCGGGGTGCAACCGGACCCGTGGTCGGGCATGCACTGCTGGCTGCAGAAGATCAGCCTGAGCCCGGCCCGCCCAGAAGACCGCTACGGCGACGTCTACGTCGACACTCGGCGTTCCCGCGAGGTGTACCGGGAATGGCTGGCCAAAACCCGTGCCACGCTTGGCCCCAACGGCCAGCGCCGACCAGAGTTCCTGATGAGGCCAGTACCACCGGTACGCCGAGCCTTCCGCGTCTGACATTATAGGTGTTCAAAGTTGGTTTGCGTAGCGGGTGGGGGTAGCGGAACCTCAGACGCCGCCTGGGACTCCGGGATCCCCGACTTACGTAATGCCCAATACGCGGCGCTGGGGCTGTCCTCGCCAGACGACGTCTGAGCCGTTTAGGACCCTGTGGGCAGGCGGTGCAAGCGGAATCCCACACCGCAAGCGGCTTACGCCGCTTATAAGACAGACCCTAGGAAGGTAAGCCGATGTTGTTGAAACACAAGGCAGAACGCCACACGGACAGCCAGTTGGTGCGCGCCGCGGTCGGTGCCGTGCAGGACCCGGAACTGCATCGCGGACTCGCCGAGCTGGGCATGGTCCGCGACGTCGAGGTGGACCGCCGGGGCCGAGCGCGCATCGACATCGCCCTGACGACCTCGGGATGCCCGCTGCGCGAGTCACTTCGAGAAGCCATCACCACGGCCGCGACCGCCGCCGGCGCTATCGCGGTCGAGGTCGGTTTCAGCTCCATGTCGGAGCGGGAACGCATGGTGCTGGCGCGCGACCTCCGCGGCGCGCGGCCGCGCGGACTCCCCGAGCAGACCCGGGTCTACGCCGTGGCCAGCGGCAAAGGCGGCGTCGGCAAGTCCAGCGTGACGGCGAACCTCGCGGTCGCCCTGGCTCGGTCGGGACAGCGCGTCGGCGTGCTCGACGCCGATGTGTGGGGCTACTCGATCCCGCACCTGTTCGGCGTGCGGCGCAATCCGGTCGCCTTGAACGGGATCATGCTGCCGGTCGAGGCTCACGGCGTGCGGTTGATGTCGGTCGGGTTCTTCGTCGAGGACACTGAACCCGTGGTGTGGCGTGGACCCATGCTGCACAAGGCGTTGGAGCAGTTCCTGGTGGACGTGCACTGGGACGATCTCGACGTGCTGCTGCTGGACCTGCCGCCGGGCACCGGCGACGTGGCGCTGTCGCTGCTGGAACTGGTGCCGCAGGCCGCGCTGCTGGCAGTGACCACGCCGCAGCCCGCCGCGCAGACCGTCGCCGCCCGCGTCGGCCGGATGGCGCGCGACCAGCGGATGCCGATCGCCGGTGTCGTGGAGAACATGTCCGAGCTCGTGTGCGGGTCGTGCGGTGCCGCCACACCCCTGTTCGGCGCCGGCGGCGGCCACCGACTCGCGGAGCAGCTCGACGTGCCGTTGCTCGCGCAGGTGCCGCTGGATATCGCCATGCGCGAAGCGGGCGACGCCGGGATTCCCGTGGTGGCGCGCGATCCCGATGCGCCGTCCGCGACGACTATGGCGAAACTCGCGGCGGAACTTCCCGTGGTGCGGCGCGGCCTCGCGGGGGTGCCGCTGCCGCTGTCAGTAGTGTGAGCGACGGCCGGCGCGCCGGGACCGCGTCGCCACCCCGACCAGGTCCCGCACCGGTCCCAACAGCTGATGGCCGGACCGCCACACCGCGCGGATCACCCGCCGCATGTCGATGCCCTCGACCGGGACTGCGACCAGCCGACGCTCCACGAGGTCCCCGGCCACGGCGAGCGAGCTGATCACCGCCGGTGCCACCCCCGCCGCGGCGGCAGAACGGACGGCGGTCGTCGAGGACGCCTCCAGCAGCGGCGGTGCCAGCGGTCCGAAGGCGGCGAGCACCCGCTCCAGCGTGTACCGCGTGCCGGAGCCCGGTTCCCGCTGGATCAACGGGGTCGCGACCAGTTCCGCCGCCGGTACCGGGGTGCGCCGACGACTCCAGGGGTGGCTGGGCGCCACCACCACCTCCAGCCGGTCGGCGGCCACGTCCTGGCTGTCCAGTCCCTCGGGCACCGACGGGCCCTCGACGAATCCGAGGTCCACCTCGCCGCCGAGTACCAACCTGGCCACTTCGGCCGAATTGGCGAGCCGCAACGACACCTTGAGCTCCGGCGCCTGTTCGTGCAGCACGACCAGCCAGCCGGGCACCAGGTACTCCGCCGCGGTCATGCTCGCCGCGACACCCAGTTCGTGCGCACGCTTCTCCCGCAACGCGCTGATCCCCGCGTCCAGGACCGCCGCGGACTCCACGATGTCGCGGGCCCAGTCCGCGACGAGCGCGCCGGCCGGGGTCAACCGTGAACCGGAGGTGGAACGCTCCAACAGCGGCACCCCGACCAGTCGCTCCATATAGCGGATCCGGGAGCTCACCGCGGGCTGCGAGATACCGTGTTCCTTGGCCGCACGGTTCAAGCTCCCTAGCCGTGCGACGCTGAGCAGCATTTCGAGCGCGCCGATCTCCGGCATCCGGGGCGACAGCGGTGCCACATCGCGCATCCTACGAGCCGCAAGCCGTGTTGGACACCTTCGAGTGCCCGATCGACTCGACGACGACCTCGGGACTCGCGCGGCTGATGCGGGACTCGGCGAGCTGCCGCACAAACGCATGGTCGGTCATTCCGCGCTGCTGACCCAGTCGACGTCACGGAAGGTGCGGTCGGTGAGCATGCGGCGGTCGAGGTCCGGACGGCTCGCCGAGCTTTCCCACCTCACCCGCGCACCCTAAATGCCCGCATTGTGCACATTTGTCTCGACGACACTTGGCTTACTCGCCCGCGGGCCCCGTGACCGGGACTGAGTTCCGCGGTTCCGCATTGCTCGCGGCGTTCTCCGCGTCATGGTTCCTGGTCGTCCGCATGAGAAGCACCGAGGCGATCGTCCGGACTTGGCAGGCCACGACGAAGAGCACGACGAGCCAGGGCGAGCCGTTGCTCGCGGCCACGAGGGCAGTGGCGATGAACGGGGTGGTGCCGCCGAGGATCATCACATTGATCTCACGGGACGCCGCGATCGCGGTGAACCGATAGCGAGTCGCGAAGAGTTCGGAGAGGAACGCTCCTTGGGAACCGGGCATCGCGCTTTGTCCGACGCCGTAGGCGATTCCCATGGCCATCAGCACGAGGCCGGCCTGCCGGGTGTCGAGAAGCAGGAAGTAGAACGGCATGTAGAGCGCGGTGAAGACGGCGCCGCCCAGCAGGACCGGCCAGCGCCCGAAACGATCCGCGAGGAGGCCGAACAGCGGCACGGTGACGACGCTGGCGCCGGTCGCCACGACGACGCCGAGTGTCGCCACCGTGGCGGACATCTCAAGCGTGTTCTTAACGTAGCTCAGCGAGAACGTGTTGACGAGGTAGCCGGCCACGTTCAGGCCGGATCCGCACAGGATGCCGACGATCAGCTCGGGCGGACTTTCCTTGATCGCGCGCAGCAGTGGGATCTTCTGCGGCTCCGTCGTCTCCATGCCGATTTTTGTCTTTACCTCAACGAATTCGGGGGTCTCCTCGACACGGCGACGGATGAAGATGGCGACGCCGAAGATGGCAATGCTGGCAATGAACGGGATTCGCCAGGCGCCGCCCGGCAGGGCGTCGCGGGGGATCGCGGCCAGGAGGCTGAACAAGCCGGTGGACAGCACGAAGGCCAGACCGACGGATGCCTGGGAGAACGACGTGTAGAAGCCGCGTCGATTCCGCGGCACGTACTCCGCGACCGCGGTGACCGCTCCGGCGAACTCGGCGCCGGCTCCGATGCCTTGCAGCAGGCGGGTGAGTACGAGCAGGATCGGCGCCCAGATGCCGATCGACTCGTAGGTGGGCGGCAGACCGACCGCGACCGTGGCCACGCCCATGAGCGTGACGGTGAAGACCAGGATGGGTTTGCGGCCGATCCGGTCGCCGACGTGCGCGGCGATCAGCCCGCCGAGTGGTCGCACGAAGAACGCGACGGCGAAAATCGCGAAAGACGCGAGGGTTCCGCCGACCGAGCTCTGCTGCGGGAAGAACAGCGGCCCGAAGATGAGCGCGGACGCCGCCCCGTAGAGGGCGAAGTCGTACCACTGTTGACCCACGGCGCTGTGCGCTGGTGTTTTGAGCGGAAACAGCTTCTCACCTGCGACGATCACTAGTCAAGCTGCGTCAGGCTCCGTCACACTGCGTCAGGTTCCGACCGTTCTAGGGCTTCAGTGCACACACTTCCCCCACAGTTCACCCCCACGCCTTGGCACTTCGGCCGGGCGGGTTTTCGTGTCGCAGCGAGTCAAGGAGAGCGATGGTCACCC
Organism: Saccharopolyspora phatthalungensis; assembly: GCF_014203395.1. NCBI lineage: Bacteria > Bacillati > Actinomycetota > Actinomycetes > Pseudonocardiales > Pseudonocardiaceae > Saccharopolyspora > Saccharopolyspora phatthalungensis. The sequence goes on along the minus strand of NZ_JACHIW010000003.1, from coordinate 188,972 downwards.
GCGCTCGGTACGCTGCCCTCTCGGGTGGCCACCCGCTCTACAAGAAAGCGCCCACCCCCGATTCCTCTGCTATCGGGGGCGGGCGCTTCTCTTGTGTGGAGCGAACTCAGAGGTCCGCGTTACCGGCCTTCACATTCTCGATGAAGGTGGCCCACTGCTTGGAGCTGAAGACCAGGCGGTCTTTGCGCTCCGGGTCTTTGGTGTCCTGGACACCAGCGAAGCCGGGGATGAGCGCCGCTTCAACGCAGGCGTCCTGCGTCTGCGAACGGCTGCGCTTAAACCACTGAGCGCCCGAGTGCGGCACGGGGCCGACGAGCGACCTGTGGTCGCAACCGGCTTCACCTGTGCTGGGTGCTCCCGTCTTCAGCTATCGAACCAAACACGCGGGCGTAACGGCCTGGCGGGCGCTCGTCCGGCTCGGCCACACGCGGAAGCGGTTGCGTCGTATCCAGCTCATCAACCACGCGGCGAGCGCCCATCAACCGCCCGCCATGCCGGAGCCGTCGCGCACCGTGCACGTCATGCCTGTCCGGTAACCCTCAACAGAGAAGCACGCGAGTCGAATGAACGTCGAAGAGTTCAAGGCCGAACTTACGGCCATACCCGAGGAAATCCTCAGCGAGATCGTCGGTCCGCTCATGGAGATCGAGGACAAGTTCGAACGGCACTACATCCACTTCAAGATGCGCACTCACGGTATTACCGATCCTGGCGGCCGCATTACCGAAACGTTGGGCCTGCTTGCGCAGGCCAAGCAGGACACGGCCGATCTCATCGGCTATGAGGACCGGGTTCGCACAGCGATTCAATCCTACGTATCCGGGCTCTGAACGAGGAACGTCCGTGGACACATTGGAGGCAGGACCGTGTACGAACTCATCGCTAGCCCTTATCCCGGTGGGTCACCTGGTCGTCAGTCCTGGCCAGGAGGGAGGGATCAAGCTCGGCGTAAACAAGTACGCGGAGCTGCGGGACGCCGCCACCACTGATCCGGTGCCTGGCTGGCTGGCCAGTCCGCCCATGCTCTGTGGGGCGTGGACGTGGCCGGGAAGGCGGCCGGGGACACGATCATGGTGCGCCCGGATACCCCGTACGGTTACGCCCGCGCCAGCTACGAACTCAGCCTCGGGTGCAACTACGACTGTGATCACTGCTATCTCGGTGAGAAGCTGTTTGCGGGCATGGAATGGCGCGACCGTGAACGGCTCCTGGACATCATGGCCAAGGCCGGGGTTCTCTGGCTTCAGCTCACCGGAGGTGAGCCGCTGATCGATCCCCTGTTCGCGGAAACGCTCGCCTACGCGTACGGGCTGGGGATGATGATCCAGATCTCGTCCAACGGGTCGCGCTTGTATCAGGGGAAGACACTCGACCTTCTGAGAACCTACCGGCCGTACCGGCTGACGCTCAGCCTCTACGGGGCGACGGAGGAGTCCTACGACGGGATGACCCGGAGCAGGGGGGCGTTCAAGAGGTTCATGCGCGGGCTTGAAGCCGCCCATGAGGCCGGGCTCAAAATGCGGATCAATATCGTTGTGAGCAGGCACAACGCGCATGAGCGCAACGAGATGACGGCGATAGCCGACCGCTACGGCATCCCGTCATTCGAGTACACCAACATCACGCCGACTATTCACGGCACGGGCGAAGTGCTCCCCAGCCAGGCGAACGAGGTGTTGCGCAGGCACGACCCCTACACCGGGTGCAACGCGGGGATCACGCACTTCCACGCCGACCCCCACGGGATGGCCAGCATCTGCAAGGTCGGCCGGGAAGCGCAGGTGAACCTGCTCGAAGAGGGTGTGGAAGGTCTCCGGAAGCTCGCCGTGATCGGCGACCGGCTCACCACCCGTCACGGCGGGTGCTCGGGCTGCACCCTTCAAAAATCTTGCGGGACGTGTATGCCGCTGGCGAATCTCTACCGGCAGGCACAGGCACCCCTAGAGACCTACTGCCAGCACGGCAGTAGTGGCCCGCTGAGCGCGAAAGGAGGTGAATCATGACCGCTGTTGCCGTCGAACTGCTCCCGGCTCCGCCGGAGTCCGACATGCTGGACCCGGACGCCGTGGAACTCACCGGGGAAACCGATGGTCTCATGACGATGTGCGCGTGCAGCTCATCCAGCGACGCCCCCTACCAGTGATCGAGTGACCAACCGCTGCTGGCGACCCGGTGATCATGCCGGGCCGCCCGCCCTATTCAGCAGGGACCACCGTTGGCAAAACGTATCCAGTGGGCCGACTTTCCCGGCTCTCTCATCGAGTCGATCAGTGCCCGGACGGGGCCGATCATTGCGGGACGCGCCGTGACTGACGGGCAGAACTCGCCGCTAGCCGCCGTGCTGGAGACCCGCAACGGCCGGGTATTCGCGAAGGGCTTGCCGTCTGATCACCGGATGGTCATCACTCAGGCTCGTGAGGCCGCCGCCGCGCCGCTGGTCAAGGGGATTTCCCCGGAACTGCTGTTTTGGTTCGACGAAAACGGTTGGAAAGTCAACGGTTTCGAGCATATTGACGGCCGGTCGGCGCACTACCAGCCGGGCTCACCTGACATTGATCTGGTGGTTGATCTCATGGGCGTTTTGAGCGCCATTGAGATCCCGGCTGGTCCTGGTCCGTGGAAGCCCATAGAAACGCGCATGCGGACCTACGTCGATGATCCTGCCGACGCGAAGATTTTTGCCGGGTCGGCACTTACCCACACGGACTGGGTGCCGGACAACATCCTGATCTCACAAGGACAGGCGTGGCTGATCGACTGGGCATGGGCGACCCCGGCGCAATCCTGGACCGACCCGGCATTCTGGCTGCTGCGACTCATGGCCCGTGGACACAGCATTGCGCAGGCCGAAGCGATCGCGGCACGACTTCCCGCCTATGCCGTCGCTGATCCTGAGCATGTTGCCGTGTTCGCCCACGCGAACATGAACATGTGGAACGAGATTGATCGGGATCACCCCAGCCCGTGGGCAACGACGATGGCGGCGACCGCCCGCGCATGGTCCGAGAGCCGACGGGGCGTCTCGCGCCGCTGATCCCGATCCTGTTTTCACAGTTCAGAGGCATGATCCCCTATCGCCGGCGATACCCGCAGGGGTTGATCTTGAAACGGGGTGTCGGGGGCGCCCGGCATGATCGCGCCGACCGGCGAACGCGGCAACGATCGGGGGCTCATGTCTGCGTTGGAAGAGGTCGACCAGGGGTTAGCGAACGCCGTCGGCAAACTCGACGTGGCGCTCCCCCAGATGGACCAAGCACTCACAGCGTGGGAGGAGGGGCGAGACGCGCTCGTTTGGGCGTTCACGGGTTCCACCGACCCGGAGGCGGCCGAGGCAGTCCAGACGCAGGAATGGGCGATCGAGACGCTGACGGAGGCACGGCGGATGTTGGCGGCGGTGCGGGAACGGATCGAGCAGTATCGCCGGAGCATCGGTGCGGGGGCGAGCTCGGCCGCCGGGAACACGCCGCCGCAACCGGAGCGCCCAGCCGCGCCGAAGCCTCCGCCGAACGCTGTCGGTGTCGACGGGTCGGAGTACCCAGCGGCGGCGGCGTGGGCGGTCGACGAAGGCTTACCGCCACGTGTGCAGCGTGGCGCGGGCTCGCCGACGGTCGGCTACGTCCGTGTGAACGGGCTCCCGACGCGGGTTCAGTCCGGGGCTGACGGATTCTCGGACATGGTCGACCAACGCCTACAGGAGATCGGCGTTCGCCGCCCGCTTGACCTGCGACGGCACGTCGAAATGAAGATCGCGGCGATGATGACCCGGACCGGTGATCAACATCAGGAAGTCGTGATCAACCACGCCCCGTGTGGTTCGGAGCCGGGGCAGACACGGGGATGCCATGACATGCTTGAACGGTTCTTGCCACGGGGGCGCTCGATGACCGTGCACGGAACGACGGCCGACGGGAAACCGTTCAGCCACACCTACCACGGGAAGGGATCATGACGGCGAGTACGAGCGATCTGCTACGGAGCAACGACATCGATGTTCGGCAGCTTCCGCCGGATGTTGATCTGGTCGACGCAATTCGGCAACTGAGCCAAGATCCGGAGCTCGGCTGTCCTTGGTCGTGGACGTTGTCGAACCTCCGCGATGATCTTCCGTGGTACGAGCAACCGGCGTTGTCGGTGGGCGTTCGCGACTCCGAGACGGGCGCGCTCGCCTGGCAGGATCAACCGCCGATGGTTCCGGCGAACGGAACCAATGCGGAGCCGATCGACTACTGGCTAGGCGGGCTTCACCACACGCCGATGGACGCGCACACGGAGGTGCCGATCGAGCTCGTACTACGGGCCGTCGCCGAGTACGTACGCACTGGCGAGCGCCCGACGTGTGTTGAGTGGATCGCGGCGCGCTAACACGTAGAGAACGCCCCCGGTCTCCCCGCGAAGCGAGCACAACGCGGGAGACCGGGGGCGTTTCGTATGCCCGGCGCAGCTAATACAGGGCGGGTCGCCGAGCGTCCCTCACTCGGCGAGTCTGGTCGATGGCGGCGCAGGTACGAGGGCTGTCCTGTCGGCGTCGCGTGGGCGGGCAGCCGGGGTAACGCGGCGGCGGGTCCAGATCGTCAGCGCCACGGAGGCGACCGCGCTCACGCCGGTGATGATCGCGTTGATGGTGGTGCTGTCGATGGTGATCCAGCCAAGCGCCACGAACGTCCCGAGAACCATGCGGGCACCTTCCGCCACTGCGGCCGGCTCGACCTGACTCAGCATCGGCTCGGACGGGCTCGTGTGCTCACTCATGGCTCGCCTCCTGTTCGAGTTGGGCGCGGTCGTCGGCAACCGTGTTGTCCGGGGCACGACCCGAGATGTTGACGTCAACGCTGACTACGCCTTCCTGGAGTGCTTCTCGCACGGCTGCCTTGATGCCTGCCGCATCGGTGTCGCGGTGCTGTGCGTAGGCGTCGGCCAGCGCATCGAACGCTGCCAGGAGCGCACCGAGCTGCTGGGCGGCGTTGTAGCCGTAGGCGTCAGCGTTGGCGAGGTACTGACGTGGCGGGGCTTCGTAGTCGGAGTTCTGCACCGCGCTGCGGATCGGCGCGTATGCGGCGTTGACGAGATCCACGAGCATCGCCACGACCGTGCGGGGTCCGTTGGTGGTGCCCCAGCCTTGGATCTGCCCCTGCGGCCCTCGGGGGCCGAGCAGTTCGTTTTGGATTGTGAACAGGGCGGCGCGTTCGTCGGGTTGCAAGTCGTCCTCCGGTGCCCGGGGTCGTGGTGCCGCCGAGCATGGGCAGGTTCCACGGCCGAGTGTCATCGCAGATGGGGCTGTCCATCACGGACAGGTGCAGGTGCTTGGTGTGGGGGTTGCTGCCGGTGTAGCGGACCCAGCGCCACGGGCTGTACTGCGGCCGGGTATCCAGGATCAGGCCGCTGGCGATGATGTATTTGATCCGCGGGTCACGGGAGGCGACCAGCTCGTCGGACAGCCGGCCAATGTCCACCCTGGCGTTGGGATCGTGCGTGAAATCGCGTGCCGTGACGATGCCGGGGCCGTACCACGGGTTGTGGTCGCTGTCGGTGCTAGCGTGCGCGGCGTCTCCGATCGAGCCATCGGAAACCTTGGAACGATTGGGGAAACGGGCGTTGAGCTGGTTCAGTAGAACGTCGAGCGAGCGGGCGACGCGCCATGCCATGCGATCACCTCGCTAACAGTCGGGGGCTTCGGGCACGGGCACGCGGGCATGCTCGGCGCGGTCGGCTTCCAGTGCGGCGTGGTAGCGGTCCAGCGCCGTACGCAGCGCGGGGTCACGCGGGTTGAGGTTGGGCGCGGCCAGCGCGGCGATGAACTCGGCCTGCGCGTCGCGCACTCGCTGGTTGGCCTGGGTGCGGCTTTCCAGCAGGTTTCGCAGCGCCACGTTGTAGCGGGTTTGGAACTCGGTTTTCTGCTGGAGTTGGTAGGCCGACGTCGCGGCCGTGACGAGGGTGACGGCCGAGAGCACCGCCACGATCCCGGCTGCGCGTTCCCAGGTCAGCAACGGTCGTCTCCGCCTGCTGGGCGGGGTCGTTTTGTGTGTCACTGCCACCACTTCTTCGAGATCCTGAACTGCGCGGCCGAGCTGTCCCAGGAGCAGGCCGAGCAGGAATCCGGCCAACGACCAGGCGACGGAATTCAGCAGGTATGCCACCGTCATTGGTCACCGTCCCGTCTGCGGCTTCGGCTCAACGCCAGAGCGCCGCCGACGATGCTCATGAACACGAGGTTGAGCTGCGGATCAGATACGTAGCCCGGCACGAAAAACGGGGCCACGAAGTTCGCGGCCCACACGGCGCACACGAGCACGACGACGGCTTGCGCCAGGCCGGTGGGCAACATCCGCCGTCACCTCCCCAGGCGCGGGTGCTCAGGAGCGGGACAGCTCGGAGACCTGGCGTTCCAGCCGTTCCAAGCGACCGTTGAGCCCGTGAGATCCGGGCGGGGTAGGTGTTGCGGATTGGCTGGTCTCGTCGAATTTCAGCTTCACGTGCTCGGGGCCGTCACCGGAGAAGCCGATGATGCGGCGTCGGTAACCGCCGTCCGGGAGCCACGGGTGCCCGGAAACGTAGAAGGTGGGTGCGTCGCCCAGTTGCCAGTTCCCCAGCGCGGGCGAGATCTCCACGCCGGTTTCCTGGAAGCGGGCACCGTCGATCCGCACAGAGCAGGTCCACTGTTCGGTGGGAAATCGGAACGCGGCCAGGTCGGCGTCCGCATAGTCCTCCAGCGTGGACTGCTCGGTAGCGGAGGTGTGTTCGCTGTCTACGTAGTCGATCGGCGGGAATCCCTGCTGTACCAACGATGTGTCTTCGGCGTAGCCGGTCAGGAGGCTGCGGTCGGTTCCCGATCCTTTGACCCATACCCGGGCGGCCGGTGAAGTCGAGCCGTTGACATCGACGTCAATGGAGCCGAGCGCGCCGCCGTAGTCCCACACGGCCGTGGTTTGCTGGTTGCCCAGCAGTGGGCCGCCGATGAGCATCTGCCAGCGGACCATGTTGGTGCCGGAGACGAAATACGGCTGGAAGTCAAACTCCGGCCCGTCGATGACGTTGGTGAGATCCTGCATGCGTTCCCACACGGTCGTCAATTCGTAGCCGTAGTAGGTGCGGGTCGCGGTGCCGGTCTCGGTTGCAGGCAGGTCCAACGGCAGCATGAACCCGTCCTGGCTGAGGTTGTCCAGAACCATCGCCCGCATGATCCCGCGCAGGGTTCGGTCACTGTAGATGCAGTCTTCGCTGGGGTCGGTGATCGCCGCGGTGCCGTTGGGATTGCGCAGCACTCGTTTGTCGAGAAAGCTACCGAGGCTGGCCCCGGTGACGGTAAGTTTCGCGGTAAACCGCAGGTCACAGGTGCGTCCACGACCGCTGCGGCAACCACGTTCACCTCGGGCCGTCGCTCCGCACGCTCCGCGCGACACAGCAGGGATCGTCCACAGTGCTCAACGCCTAAGAGATCGCGCCTACTACCCCTGCCGCCGAAATGGGCACCGTTCACGCCGCCCGACAGATGACCCGTTTTTCGGAAATTTGGTCACACCGGCCGTTCGCCCACGGGAAATGATCAGCCCTTCCTTCAACGATGTTTCGCTTGAACCGAACGTCCTGCAACATTCTTGGCTTGAGCACGATGACAACACGTGACGCGCGCAGTCTCTCCCCTGAAGCGCTGGAAGAACTACGTCGTCGGGCCGTCGCCGCGGTCGAGTCAGGTGTGTCCCAAGCCGAGGTGGCACGCCTGCTCGGCGTGTCCCGCAAGACGGTCGGGGCATGGGTGCGGGCCTATCGGCTGAGGGGCGAAGAATCCTTTCGCTCCAGGGTTCGCGGTCGGCGGCCAGGCCAGCAGCTCGCCCTTTCCCCGGCACAGCAAGCGCGGACGATCAAGAAGATCGTCGCCGGTACCCCCGACCGGCACGGCCTGTCCCACGCACTGTGGAGTCGGCACGCCGTCGCCGAACTGATCAACCGCGAGCACGGCATCCTGCTCAGCCCGGTGACCGTGGGCCAGAACCTGGCGCGCTGGGGCCTGACCGACGAGCCGTACCTGAAGGACCGGATGCGCGCGCGAGTCACGGCCGTCCTGCCTCGCCAGCGGGGCGCGGCCGCCGTGGACGAGGCGTGGATCCCAGAGGCCGAGGTGCTGTGGATGGCTTGGACCCGGCCCACGCTGTTGGGCAGTTTGGCCGTGATGGTTCTAATTCTGGGTGAGCCGGATTGACGTTCAGACCGAGATCTGCACCGGCAGCCAGGAACTACTGACGAGCGCTGCTTCGGCGACTCGGGCGGCCCCCAGTTGGAGGGCGGCCCCGACGGCTGGCGACTGACCGGGGTCACCAGCCGACTCGGCGGCGTCGTCCCGGTGTGCGGCATGGGCCCGTCCGTCTACACCGACGCGACCAGGTACCAGGACTGGATCTACCAGACCATCGGCTGACCCGGTTCCCCGTCGAAGGTCCGCACGACTACGCGATGTTTGCCGCCCCGAGTGCGTTCCATCGGCTCGTCGGTCGTCAGGTCGACATCGACTATGCTGCCCACCAGGCGTCGGACCTCGCCGATTATCATCGAGCGCTCATCCTCGTCGAAACCCGGTTCGGCCTCCAGACGCACTTGGACGCGACGGGGATCCGGCTGGACGAACTGGTAGCGACGCACGTGACGGGCACCGAACAAGCATTTTCCGAGCGCGTGCATGGAAATGTGCTTGCCGTTCGGCAATTGCAAACTGTCGCCCTGCCGACCGACCACCCGCTCCAGGAACGTACCTTCCGTGCCACATGGACATGTCCCCGCGCCCAGCACGGCCCGGTCCCCGATCCGGTACCGCAGGAAGGGCAGCGTCCGGGCGTGCAGGTTCGTCACGACCACGTCACCCTCCTCACCCGGTGGACACCGGCGTCCAGCGTGGTCGAGGATCTCTACGATCGATACGTTCTCGGCGAGGTGAAGCCGACCGTGTGAGCATTCTTGCGACATGATGCCGCCGTCGTTGCACCCGTATTGGTCGCGCAGTGGCGCCTCGAAGGCTTGCTCGATGCGCTCGCGCCAGGTCGGGAACAACAGCTCAGCCGTCGTGATGATCGCCTTCGGCGAGGGCACGCGCACACGGGATTCCAGTACGGCGTCGGCCATCGCTGCGACATGGCTCGCGTATCCGTACCAGAGCACTCCCCCCGCGCGCCCGGCGGTGAGCGCGCGTTCCAGGCTCGTCTCCGGGTCGATGCGGCATCCCGCTGCGGAGACCACGCGCCCCTCCAAGCGAGCGCGCAAGCGAGACTTCACACCCTCGCTCGCGGACTGCAATGAGGGCGGAGAACCCACCATTACCAGGCGGTCCCCGTAGCGGTAGCCGGTGCGTTCCCAGAAGTACAGGTTCGCCGCGTAGATGTGCGTCCAGGCGCGCTTGTCGAGCGGGTACTGGAACGGGTCGCCGGTGCTTCCACCGGTCTTCTTGGCGATGTGCGGAATGTCTCGCCATCCCCGGCTCAAGAAATTGTCCATGCATAGCCGCATCTTCGCCTTGTCTATCACGGGGAGCTCGGCGAGGTCCACCCCATCCACGTTCCGCCCGGCCAGCACGTCACGGTAGTACGGCACCTCTTCCTGCGCGTGCCGCAAGACAGCGCGCAACCGGCCCCATTGCCAAGCTCGCCGCTTTTGCTCAGGCCACGTGAAGAACTCTGGCAACCATCGGGCGGTGCTCAGATAGGGTGCCCGAAGAACGGGCTCCACAACGCCGCGCGTAACGGCTGAGACCACGCGCGGGCGCAAGGCGGTGTGCAGACGGAGCAGAGACATCGTCCGACCTCCCGGACCGTTCAATCAGCAAGCCTTTGTGACACGAGCAGATTCGGTTCTGTGGTTCTCGGACCGGACCGATCAGGGCTCCGTGGAGTGGTAGCGAGCTACGACCTTGGTGAAGTCCCAGTCGAACTGGGGGATCCCGCTCCCCGCGTCATGACTCGGGTCGCCGGGCCGGTCGCGGTTGACCGCCCAGAAGGTGAATCGGCCAAGGCGTCGGAGGTTGGCGTAGTCCAGGAAATTGTAGAAGTCCTTCAACCACACGGTTTCCTCGAGCCCACCGTTCTTAGACGAAATGCCGGCCTTGCGGTACGCCTCTTCGATCGGTATTCCGAAGATGCTGGCGATCTCCGACACGAGCCCTTCGGTGGCCGAGATCGTATCGCGGGTCATGTCGGTGCCCCCGAAATTGAACGGCATGATCGTGAAGACATCGATGCCGGCGCCGATTTCGTACGCTCGTCGGATGAGCCGCTTGCCGAAGTCGCTCGGGCCGGTACGTTCCGTGGGGAATGCGAGGGTCGTCTTCAGCTCCGGGTTGCGCTGCTTGAGGATCTTCAGCGCGCCGAGTTCGCGGTCTTGCGCTTCAGGGGATTTGAATTCGCCCTTCTCGATGTTCACGTCGATCGCTTTGAGCTGGTAGGCGTCGATGACCTTCTGGTACGCGTCCGCCAGGGACTGCTCGTTCGGGCAAACCTCGCCCAGCTTTCGTCCCTCCTGGGCGCTGCCCCCCATGGATACGGCGACGTCACCGCCCGCATCGCGGATTCTTTTGATCTGAGTGGCATCGTGGCCGTCCAGCGGACGTTCGGCGTCCCATGCGGGATCACAGCCATTACCGGACAGGATGAAAGCAAGAGTGAACGCCTTGACGCCAGTTTCCTTCATCACCGCAACCGGGTCGGGGGGGTTGCCCCACCCGAAGAAAAAATACGGCGCTGAAGTCACCGCGGCCGTGCTCCGGGAAGCGCTGTCGCCGTGCGCTCCGCACGAGATGAACGCCCAACCGATCACGAGGGTCATGAAAAGCGCGCGCATCTTCGGCATGATGCGATTCTCCCCTGCCGCCACGAGAGCCGCCTGCCGCGTCACCATATGGACGGTCCGGTAATCGTGTGTACTCGTTCGGTGGTTCCGCCAACAAGCGGGCCACCGGATGTGCGGCGCTAGTGTTCGCTGCGCTCTCACTGCCATTCGTCCGCTCCGCATTCTGCTAGCGGCAGCTCTACGTCACTCGATCAGGCTGCGATTTCCAGTTTTTTGGCAAGAAGATCGTGTCTGTCCACACAGGATACCTGCAGCTATTCCGCGAAGATAGCTCACCTTCTGCCATCGTGGTCACTTTATGCTCCCGCAGTCAAACGCGCAGGTGACGACACCGCTTCCCCATCAGATGTTCGCCTCCGCTCCGTTAGGCAGTACCGCGCTGACGCTGTGCGACGAATCGATGGTGCGCATCCACTTTGGTATTGCCAAACAAGCAGAGTTCCGGATGAAGTTCAACGATGTCTCACCGGATCCCAGTTGCTTCCCAACCCCGTTTCTGGAGGCTTTCATGGCTCGAACGGACAGCGTGCGCGTTGCGGTAGTGGGTTATGGCTACTGGGGTTCCAAGCACATGCGCGTTCTCAGAGACTGTTGGGTAACCGGGTGGGCACGTAGCGCCACGTGATGTTGATCATAGTTGGCGTGTCGGGAAGACCAAAAGATCATCCCCGCCGTCATCTGGTTGTGTGTGCAACTGCGATACCGGCGGGGATGATCGCCGCTCATGTTATCCGTCCAGTCTGACCGATGAGGTGTGGGCGGTCCTGGAACCGTTGATGCCGGTACGAGACCGCCGAAAGGGCGGTGCCGCAAGGAGATACGGCGATCGTCTGGTGCTGGACGCGGTCTTCTTCGTGCTGCGCTCGGGCTGTCAGTGGCGGATGATTCCCCGCGATCTGCTGCCCTGGGACGCCGCCTACCGCTGGTTTCGGACCTGGGCGGCTGACGGCACCATCGACCGTGTTCACGACGCGCTGCGCGATCAGGTCCGTATCCAGGCCGGGCGCCAGGCGGACCCGTCGGCGGCGGTGCTCGATGCCCAGTCCATCAAAAGCAGTGAGGGCGGCCAAGCGCGCGGGTTCGATATGGGCAAGAAAACGACAGGCCGCAAACGGCACCTGATCGTGGACACCCTCGGCCTGCTGCTGGTCGTCATGGTCACCTCCGCGTCGGTCCAGGACCGCGTCGGCGGGCGGGAGATCCTGCAACGCCTGGCCGCCCGGTTCCCCTCGATCGCGCTGGTCTGGGCCGATGGCGGATACGCCAACTCCATCGTCAACGGCCTACTGGCCTGGGCGAAGGAAAAACTCGGACTGGTACTGGAAATCGTCAAACGCAGCGACGATGTCAAGGGGTTCCAGGTGCTACCGCGCAGGTGGGTGGTCGAACGAACTTTTGGGTGGCTGATCCGTCATCGCCGCCTCGCACGAGACTACGAACGCCGGACCGTCAACTCCGAAACCATGATCAAGCTCGCGATGATCCGCCTCATGGCCACCCGGCTGGCCGGCCAGACCGTCCAGTGGTCCAACACCACCGAACGCGAAGCCGCCCGCCGACTCACCGTGGAGACCCATCTCGCAGCGTAATCACTCACATACCCAACAGCCTCTCAGCACGTTGCCCGGAGTGAAGGCGGTGGTCGTCGATCGGGATCTCGGTCGGCTGGCCGAGGCCCGCCGAAACTTCCCGGCGGCGGGCACCGCGTGCTCCCTAGACGAGGTTCTCCCCAGCGTGCAGGCGGTGGTGGTGGCAACCCCGCCGTGCTCGCACGCACAGATCGCGCTGCGCTCCGTGCTCGCCGGAAAGCACACCCTCGTCGAAAAGCCGCTGGCGACCTCGATCGAGGACGCCCGAAGACTCGTCGACACCGCTGATGAGCGTGGCGTGGTGCTCATGACCGGTCACACCTTCGAGTACAACGCCGCCGTGTGGAAACTCAAGGAGATCATCGACTCCGGTGATCTGGGACGGGTGCTCTACATCGACACCGCGCGGCTGAACCTCGGTCTCTACCAACGGGATGTGAACGTCATTTGGGACCTCGCACCGCACGACCTTTCGATCATCTCGTTCCTGATGGGTGAAACTCCGGCGTCGGTCACCACGTGGGCCCATCATCACGTCGACGGACGACACGCGGACGTGGCGCACGTGCGCCTGGAGCTGGAGAAGTCCGGGACCTACGCCTTCGTCCACGTCAGCTGGCTCAATCCACAGAAGGTCCGCCGCGTGACGGTCGTCGGCGACCACAAGATGGCGGTCTACGACGACACGTCCGATGAGGACCGGATCCGCGTCTATGACATCGGCGTGGACTCGCCCGGCCTCGACGATCCGGCGGACGTGCACGCGATGCCGGTCACCTACCGCTCCGGCGACATCGTCTCGCCGCACGTGGTTTTCCGCGAGCCGCTGCTCGTGCAGGACACCCATTTCATCGACTGCGTACGCACCGGCCAACCCCCAACACCTCCGGTCGGAGCGGCCTGGAGGTCGTCCGGGTGCTCAGCGCGACTGACCTGGCACAGGTCACCGGTCGGTCGGTGCGGGTTTCGGATGTTCCAGCCCAGCGCACCGCCGAGGAGGCGGAAGCCCTGCAGCTGCTCGCGGGGCCGGCGGCGTACAGAGAGGCCGGGCAATGAACAGGAGCACCGGTGCGGTCCCCTTCCTGGACCTCGTCGACATCAACGCCGAGCTGCACGCGGATCTGGAAGTGGCGTGGAAGGCGGTCCTCCAACACGGCCGGTTCGTCGGCGGGCCGGAAGTCGAACGGTTCGAGAAGCAGTTCGCCGAGTACTGCGAGTCGCGCAGTTGTGTCGGTGTGGCCAACGGCACCGACGCCATCGAACTGATCTTGACCGCGCTGGGCATCGGAGGCGGCGACGACGTCATCGTTCCGGCGAACACCTTCGTCGCCACCGCGGAAGCGGTGCATGCGGCCGGGGCGCGGCCGGTATTCGTCGATGTCCGCCCCGACACGCTGCTGATCGATCCCGCGGCGGCCGCCGCAGCGGTGAACCGACGTACCGCAGCGATCATCGGGGTCCACCTGTTCGGCCAAATGGTCGATGTGCCAACGCTGAGCTCGCTCGCGGACCGCTACGGTCTCGCGTTCATCGAGGACGCGGCACAGGCGCACGGAGCGCGCTACAACGGACACCCTGCCGGAAGTGTCGGATGCGCCGCCGGTTTCAGCTTCTATCCCGGGAAGAACCTAGGGGCGCTGGGCGATGGCGGCGCCGTCGTCACCAGCGACATCGAGTTGGCCGACCGGGTGCGGCGCCTTGCCAACCACGGTCGGGCCGCGCACGACCGGCACTGCCACGAGCTGTCAGGGCGCAACAGCAGGCTCGACAGCATCCAGGCCGCTGCGCTGTCGTTGAAACTCGCGCGCCTGGACTCGGACAACGCGCGTCGGCGCGAACTCATGCGCCGGTACCGGGAATCGCTGCCGTCGTCCTTCGAGCCAGTCGCCGTGGACCCCGCAGCCGAGCACGTGTACCACCTCGCGGTCGTGCGGACTCCGCAGCGGGAACAGGTAGGTGCGGCGCTCTCCGCGGCCGGTGTGGGGTGGGGCGTGCACTACCCGGTTCCGTGCCATCGGCAACCGGCTTTCCCCGGATGCGAGGAACGGCTTCCCGTCGCTGAAGAGGCCGCCACGCAGATCTTGTCCCTGCCCATCTCCCCGACGCTCGGCGACGACGACGTCGTGCGGGTATGCGATGCATTGCGAGGTGTCTGGCCTTGACCGAGACCCAACACTCCAACGGCGAGCCGGACAACGCTCAGCGCTCGGGCGCCGCTCCGATGGCGAACGCTGCCGCGTCCATCAGTCCGCGCCTCGGCGCTGGAGAGGACCGGCGGACTTCGCCGGGCGAGCCGGGAAGCCGAGCGTGGTCCGCGCTGCTGGCCAACAAGCGGCGGCTGCTGGGCGTGTCGCTGCTGATCGTGCTGATCGGAGCTGGCACCGCATTCGTCGGAGCGCTGGTGTGGCCGCCGGTGTACGCGGCGCGCGCGCAGATCCTCTTCCCGATCGGTGAGGAGAAGTCGACCGGTTTCCTGCGCGAGGACCGGAGTCTGACGACCCAACTGGTGCTACTGCGCAGCAGGCAGGTGCTCGGGCCAGTGGCCGCCCGGGAGCGGCTTCCGGTGGAGGAATTGGAAAAGACGGTTACGATGTCGCTGCTCGACAGCAGCGAGGTCCTGCAGGTGGAGGCCAGGGCCGGTGTCCCCGACGTCGCCCTGCGCCGGACCCAGGAGATCGTCGACCGCTACCGGGACGTCGCGCGCACCAACAGCGGGTCCGGAGTGGACGGTTATGTGCGCGGGCAGCTCGGCGATGTCCGGGCGAAGCTCGCCGAGGCAAGCACACAGGTCTCGCGCGAGCGCGCAGTAGCCGGCTCGCCCTCGCTGGCCTCCGCCGAGTCGCTGGTGCAAGGCCTGCAGCAACGCGAGCAGCAGTTGCAGTCGCAGCTCGACCAGCTCAGCATGGCCGAACTCGCGCGCTCCGAACCCAAGCTCGTCGTACTGGCCTACCTGGTGACCGACCCAGTCAGCCCCCGTCCCATGTTCGCTACGGTGGCCGGAGCGCTCGCCGGGCTCCTGGTCGCGGCCCTCACCGCTGTGCCGCTGGTCCGCCGGTGGAGCACACGGTGAGTGTCCATTCCGTGCCGCGCGGCGACCTGTCCCGGCCAGCTGCCAGCAGAACGGTGCGGCGTTCCGCGGTCGTCGCTGGTGGGATCCTCATCAGCCGACTGACCGGGCTGGTCCGGGTCGTCGTGGTTGGCGCGGTGCTCGGCCCGACCTACTTCGCGAACGCGTTCGTCGCCACGAACATGGTTCCCAACCTGACCTACAGCGTCATCGCGGGGCCGGCACTCGCTCTGGTGATCGTCCCAACCGTGGTGCAGGTGCTCGCGCGCGGCGGACCAGACGTGGCAATCAGACTGCTCGGCCGGGTCAGCGGATTCTTGCTGATCGCGTCAGCGGGGCTAGCCGGACTCATGGCGCTCGTCGCGCCGGTGCTCGGGTGGTGCCTGAGCCTCGGCATCTCGCAGCCCTCGCTCCGGGAGCAGGCCGAGCAAACGACGACAGTGCTCGTCCTGCTGGTCGCGCCCCAGGTCATGCTCTACACGTTGGCAGCGCTGGGAGCCGCTGCTCAGCAGGCCCATGAACGCTTCGCGCTGGCGGCCGTGGCTCCCGCAGCGGAGAACGTGGTGCTCATCGCCGCCGTAGTCGTGGTCGGTGTGCGTTGGGGCGCTGGGCTCGATTTCGCGGACATTTCGGCTGGTCCGATGGTCGTTCTCGGGCTGGGCAGCACCCTTGCCGTGGCGGTACATGCTTGCCTCCAGTTGTTCGGGGCGTCCCGGGTGGGGCTGCCGGTGCGCCCGTCGCTGCGATGGCGCTCGGACCCGGAGTTGGCGGCCGTCCTGCGACGGCTGCGCAGTTCGATCAGCCTGCCCCTCACACGGTCGGTCGCGCTGTACGTGCTCTTGGGCGTCGCGTCAACTGTGCCTGGCGGAGTCATCGTGGTGCAGAACGCATACACGGTCATGCAGGTCCCCACCGCGTTGGGGGCGCGGGCAGTGTCGACCGTCGTGCTGCCAGGGTTGTCGGCCGCAGCCGCACGTGACGACCACAGCGGTTTCGCCGCGTCATGGCGACAAGCCCTAAGCCTCGCATCGATCACCAGCCTGCCGCCGTTGCTTCTGCTCACCGTGCTCGCCCACCCGCTGGCGAGCATGCTGGCGAACGGGCAGATGCACTCGGACAAGCTGATCGACCAACTCGCGGCCTGCCTCGCGGTGATCGCGGTCGCCCAGTTCGCGGCGAGCGTGCACATGGTCGGCCTCGACGCGCTGTTCGCGCGGCTGAACACCCGCTGCCCGCGGCTGGCCAGCTACGCGCTGCTGGCCACGTCGCTCACCGTCACCGCCACCTCGCTGCTCGTGCCGGACGACCAATCCCGCTTGGTGGTGCTGTGCGCGAGCCTGCTCGCGGGTGAGCTGGCCGGAGCGGTGACCGTGATCTTCGGGCTGCGAGCAGCGTTGCGGCCCGAAGGCTGGATCGACCACGCGCAGATCGCGCGGGCATTTCTCGCCTGCATCTCGATGGTGCCGATCGTCGCTTTCGGCCGCTGGTTTCTGAGCGTCGGCGCGATCAGCCAGGCCGGATACGTGATCGTTCTCGGTGCGTGCGGACTGGCGGCGATCGCCGTCTACGCCGGGGCGGTGCGGATCAGCTGGATCGGACGATGCCCATGAGCGTCTTGCTGCCCCGACGCGACGAGATTTCCGGCAGGGTCACAGACCGCGCGGGAATGCTGCTCATGACCGTGGCGGCGTTGTGCGCATCGCTGGCCGGGCTGTCCATCGCAGTGGCCGGGCCGCTGGTCGCCGGGGCACTGGTGACTGCGGCGCTTTTTGCCGCGGCCGCGTACCGCCCCGTGTTCGCGACCTACGCCTACCTGCTGACTTTGCCATTTCTCGCGGGTATCGACCGGGGCACGCTGGTGCCGGGAGCGCGACCGAACGAGGCCTTGTTCGCCGTGCTGGTGGCCGGGGCATGCCTCGGCGGCTGGCTGCGGCTGCTACGTGGTGACCCGATCCCGCTGCGCCTGCGGCCACTGGACGTTCCGCTGGCCGGTTTCGTGGTGTTCAGCACCGTCTGGCCGATCACGTCGATGATGCTGCGCGGCAATGAACCACACGGTTCCGATCTAGCGGCGCTGCTGCCGGTGTGCAAACTCGCGGCGCTGTTCCTGCTCGTCCGGTTGACCGTGCACACCGAACAACAGCGGCTTCGCTGCATCCGCCTGGTGGTCTGGCCGACCGCGGGGTTGTCGGTAGTGGCGATCTTGCAGACGCTGGGTGTCGAACCTGTGCTGGCGTTGCTCAGCGCGTTCTGGAATGCGGACGCGAGCGACGCCAGCGAACGCGGCACGGCGACTCTGGCGTCCTCGATCGCCACCGGCGATTACATCATCGTCGGGTTGGCACTCCTGCTGTACTGCGGCACTCGCGGAATCCTCGGCAAGTGGGAACGGATCGGGCTCGGCGTCCTGCTCGGTGCCGGAGTCCTGGCAAGCGGGCAGTTCTCGACCTGGATCTCCGCACTCGTGGGCGGGGTGCTGATCCTGCGCCGTTACCCCCAGGCCCGGCGCCAAGTGGCCAGGTTCCTGCCGATCGTGGGGATCGCCGCGCTCGTCGGCGCGCCCGCGTTCCTCGGCCGCATGGCCGACTTCGCGCAGGGCTACGACGTGCCCCGCAGCTGGCTCGGCCGGTGGGACAACCTCACCACCTTCTACCTGCCCCAGCTGGCCGACGGACGCTTCGTCCTCGGGATCTCACCGGACTCGGTGCTCACTGCCCCGGAGACCTGGCGGGACGTGATCTACCTCGAATCCGGTTATCTGCAGTTCCTTTGGGTCGGCGGGATTCCGCTGCTGCTCGCGTTCGCCTGGCTGTCGGTTGCGGTGCTGCGCGAGTCCCGCCGGCTGGCCTCCTATCCGGGCTCGGTCGGGGCGTGCGCGGCAACGCTGGAGATTGCTTGGTGGATGGTCCTGGTTCTGTCGTTGATCGACATCCATCTCGTGGTCCGCGGGTTCGGCGATCTGCTGTTCGTTTTGCTGGCGATCATGTCCGGGAGGCTCAATGATGACGGGCGCGGCACTCAGATTCCTGCTTTCGACCGGTCTCGCACAGCGTAGGAGACCAACGCCGACGGTGCGGGCGAAGCGCAAGCCGGAACCGTCGACGTTGCGCGGTCGGCGACCGCGGTGGGAGCGGGCCATGCTGCGCGTAATCGACGTGATCGCCGCAGCCGTCGGGTTGGCCGTGCTCGCGCCGGCGATGCTCATCGTCGCCGGCATCATCCGCCTCACCAGCCGAGGCCCGGCGCTGTTCCGGCAACGCCGGGTCGGGCAGGGCGGAAAGCCGTTCACGCTCTACAAGTTCCGCACCATGCGCCTGGGATCCAGCGACGAACCGCTGCGCGACATGATCGCACGCGAGTTGCGCGGCGAGAACACCTCCGTCGACGGCAGTTTCAAGCTGGACGGCGATCCGCGCATCACCTCGATTGGTTCTTGGCTGCGGCGCACCAGCCTCGACGAGTTGCCGCAGTTGCTCAACGTGCTGCGCGGTGACATGGCGCTGGTGGGCCCACGTCCATGCCTTGAGTGGGAGGCCGCGATGTTCCCACCGGAGTTCGCCGAACGGAGCGCGGTGAAACCCGGGCTGACCGGGCTGTGGCAGGTCAGCGGCCGCAGCACCATGGGCACCTTGGACATGCTTCGGCTGGACATGGTCTACGTGCGGTCCTGCAGCCTGCAGACCGACCTCGGCATCCTGGCCCGAACCCTGCCGTCGATGCTGCGCGGGGACGGTGCCCGATGACGACACTCTTCCTGGCAACCACTGGTGGTCACCTGGCGCAGCTGCACAGCCTGTCCGAGCGGATTCCGGCGGACGGCCCGGCGGTGTGGGTGACCAGCCGCAACGAGCAGAGCAAGTCGATGCTGGCAGATCGGGACGTCGTATACGTCCCGCCGGTCGGATGCCGCAGCGTGCCGGGAGTGCTGCGGTGCCTGCCGATCGCGCACCGGCTGTGGCGTGCCCGGGGCATCACCCGGGCCATTTCCACCGGTTCCGGCATCGCACTCGGTTTCCTGCCCTACCTGGCCGCGCGCGGCGTGGAGTGCCACTACATTGAAAGCGCCGCACGAGTGAAAAGTCCGTCACTGACCGGAAAAATACTCCGCTGGGTTCCCCGGGTCCGGGTCTACACCCAGTACCCGCATGCTGCCGACCGCGGCTGGCGCCACGGCGGCAGCCAGTTCGACGTCTACCGGGCGGCGACCGCGGACCGCCCGCTGGGAAACAGGTTGCGCGTGGTGGTCACGGTCGGCGCATCGGTGTACCCATTCCGGCGGATGATCGAATCTCTGGTGCCGCTGCTAGAGCCGGACGGTGCGCTGCACCGCGCGACCGGCCTGCCGGTCGAGGTGCTTTGGCAGACCGGTCCGGCGCCGGTGGACGACCTGCCGATCCAAACCAAGCCGTACCTGCCCATCACCCAGCTCGCGGAGGCGCTTTCGTCGGCCGACGTGGTGGTCAGCCATTCCGGTACCGGTTCCGTGCTACTGGCCTTCGATGCGGGCAAGGCGCCGGTGGTGGTCACCCGGGAGCGCCGGTTCGGCGAGGCCATCGACGATCACCAGCGCCAGCTCGCGACCGAACTCGGCCGCCGCGGCCTGGTACTACCCCGGGAACTCGGCGCCATCACCGTCGATGACCTGCTGGCGGCGCGGTCCACGGCGGTGGAAAAGCTGCGGAAGCCACCGCCGTTCCAGCTCTCCCGAACGCCTGCGAAGACCCGCGGCACCACACCCGAGATCGTCACCGTCGACCCGCGGAAAGACTCGCGGTGGGCCGAACTCGCCGCTGGTCCGCAGGGCAGCGTATTCACCTCCCAGCCGTGGCTGGAGGCACTGTGCCGGACGTACGGTTTCACCCCTGAAGCCCGCATCGCGGTGGACGCATCCGGAGCGGCAATCGGCGGCTTCGCCTGGGTCCGCGTCCGGGACGTCCGCGGCGAACGGCTGTGCAGCCTTCCGTTCTCCGACTGGGCGGACCCGTTCGCGCCCAACGAGACCGTCTGGCGCCGGCTTACCAACGGGGTCGTCGACCAGGGCGTCCCCATCGCACTGCGGTGTTTGCGTTCCGAAGTCCCCGTGCGGGATCCGCGGCTGCGGGAAACCGGCCGGCTCGCCTGGCACGCGACGCGGCTGGACGCCCCCCTGTCCGAACTCCACCGACGGATCTCCGGCACCGCCCGCCGCAACATAGCCGTAGCCGAGCGCAACGGCGTCCGGATCGTCGCCGACACCGGTGTGGAAGCGCTGAGGAACTTTCACCGGATGCAGGTCCGGCTGCGCAAGCACAAGTACCGAATGCTGGCCCAGCCGGTGGAGTTCTTCGAGAACCTGTGGGAGCAGTTCCATTCCGACGACTCGGTCGTGACGATGACAGCGCGCGTGGGCGACGAACCCGTCGCCGCTGGGGTGTTCCTCCGGTGGAACGACGTGCTGCACTTCAAGTTCGGTTCGTCGCTGCAGGACCGGCTGCGACTGCGCCCCAACGAAGCGATCTACTGGGCCGGTATCCGCTGGGCCACCGAGCGCGGGCTGCGGCTGGTCGACTGGGGTGTTAGCGACCTCGACCAGCCGGGGCTGCTGCACTTCAAGCGGAAGTTCGCCGACGACGAGAAGCTGGTCGTGGCCTTGGGCTCACAAGACGAGCGGACGACTACACGGTCCGAAGTGGACAAGGTGCTCGGCGACATCACCGGGTTGCTCACCGACGAATCCGTCTCCGATGACATCACCGGCAAAGCCGGTTCCCTGCTCTACCGGTACTTCTGCTAGGAGTCTTCATGCAGCGACATGACCGAACAGCCCCAAAAACGAAGCGTGCCGTTGCATTTCCACGAACGGACGAATACGGGAAACGCCCGGACGAGGTGATCGGAGTGTCCGGTGCACGAGTTGTCATCGTGGGCCAGGGCTACGTGGGCCTTCCCGTCGCCATGCGCGCCTGCGAGGCGGGATTCGACGTCGTCGGTCTTGACGTCGACAAGGACCGCATCGATCTGCTCCAGAGGGGCAAGTCCTTCATCGACGACGTGGACGACGAACGACTCGCGGCGGCTCTGGCGACGGGCCGGTACCTACCGACCACCGAGCACGCCGAACTGCGCGGTTTCGACTTCGCTTCGGTGTGTGTTCCTACTCCACTGCACGACGACGCACCGGATCTGCGCTACATAGAAGAGGCCGCCCGTGCGTTGTCCACGCACATCACGCCCGGCTGCTGCGTGGTGCTCGAATCCACCACCTACCCGGGGACCACGGAGGAAATCTTCGTACCGATCCTGGAGGCCGGTTCAGGACTGCGCGCGGGAGCCGACTTTCACGTTGGTTACAGCCCGGAACGCATCGACCCGAGCAACCCGACCTGGAAGTTCCACAACACGCCCAAAATCGTGTCCGGTGTGGACCCGGCGTCGCTGCGCGTCGTTCGCGAATTCTACGACCAACTGGTGGACGTGACCGTTCCGGTGCCAGGAACTCGGGAGGCGGAACTGGCAAAACTTCTGGAGAACACCTTCCGGCACATCAACATCGCGTTGGTCAACGAGCTCGCGGTGTTCTCGCACGGCCTCGGGGTGGACGTGTGGTCAGTCCTCGATGCGGCGGCCAGCAAACCGTTCGGGTTCATGCGCTTCTCCCCCGGACCCGGGGTCGGCGGGCATTGCCTGCCGATCGACGCCTCCTACCTGTCTTGGCAGGTGCGGCGTTGCCTGGGAAAGGAGTTCCGATTGGTCGACGTCGCCAACGATATCAACAAACACATGCCGGACTATGTCGTCGCACGCGCCACGGAACACCTGAACCGGCGCCGAAAACCCGTCAACAGCAGCGCCGTCCTGCTGGTCGGGCTGACCTACAAGGCGAACTCCGGCGACGCACGCAACTCCCCGTCGATGGCCGTGGCCGAGCGCCTCGACCGGCTCGGCGCCGACCTTCGCGCGGTCGACCCCCTTATCGACCCGGACGAGGTCCCGCCACACGTGCGACTGGTCGGATTCGATGCCGACCAGATCTCCCAGTCTGACCTGATCATCGTGCTCACCGACCACGACATACTCGACTGGGCGCTGCTGGAGCGATACGCCGACCGCGTGCTGGATACCCGCAACCGGCTCCGCTACCCACAGGTGGAACGGTTTTGACCAGAACGGAGCCCCCACATTCAACGCAGAGGCGGAGAAAACCGGTGACGACGCCGAAACCGGGGCCGGATGCGTCGCTGCCTACCGGGAGTGGGAGGGCAGCGACGCCGGCAACACTGCTTTGCATCCTTCCGTAGCTCGGGCATCAATTGCTGGCCACGGCTTCCGTGGCGCTGTCCGCACGGTTTAGCGCCTGCCCGCGCGGTTTAGAACCAATGCTTGCGGCCAGCGATGGCGTGACCGGTACCGCCGGCGATGGCTAGTACGGCACCCGCCACCACTGCGACAATGCCGAGAGTCCAGATGATGTGAATTCCGGTGAGGAAACCGGTAACGAGCAGGATAATTCCCAGCGTGATCATGACCCGTCTTCCTCCTGTTGAGAGGCTCTGCCGTCTCTCCGTGCCTTGGTGGTACCCGTCGGCGCTGCATTCCATACCGGCCGATTCCTGGTGCCTGGACCTTCGACCGTTCGCGCCCAACGATGGGAACACCTTTGCCGTACAGCTCGCCGCTGCGGAGTCGGGCCATCTATGTTTCGAGCCGACTCGGCTCAATTTGGTTGCCGCCACGTGGCCGGGCGCCCCCCACGACGTGGTGCTGTCGCCCGTCCCCGACTGGCTGCGCGACCGCACCAGGCTCGGGGGCGAGCCGCCCGGCCACGATCACGCCGTACAACACGTGGTCGAGCGCGATGACCAACCGGCCGATCAGGCGTCGCCGAGCCGGGCGCACTCCCAGCAGCGGAGCGATGACCGCTTCGAATGCCAGCCAGATAAGCAAGCCGTACGCCGGCCCGCACCACGGGTTCGCCCGGACCCGGTTGGGGAGAAAACTGTAGCCGAGCCCGGCGACGGCGCCGTAGGACCAATGCGCAGCCTCGGTGAGCGCGACGCGATGTTCTACGGCCAGTCGGCGGACGGGTTCTGGTGCGTGCTTCATAACGATCGCTTCGGGAAGGGTCTCGTGGACAAGTCCGACATTCCCAGTGAGCGTTCGCATACCGGTCATCGCCATGGCGCCGAACAATCCCCGTGCTCCAGCACGCAACAGGTCGCGGGTCTTCGAGTCCATGGGGGCTTCCATCACGCCACCTCCCGTTTCCGCCGGGCCTGCTTCCAGTCGGTTTCCCGCGCGCTCCGCGCGCAAACGCAACGCAGCCGGGCCCGGTGTGACGAGGCGGTCAGCAGTTCGGCATGCGTGGCGATTGTGTCCTGTCTATCAGGGTTAATCAATGTGAAATTTGGTGGTGCTGGGATGTGCGCCGGTGCGGCTCTGCTGGTCGGTCGCATGGGAGCTGCCAGTACAAGATTCCTGATGCAGCGGGTGCGGCGAATGGTGGCGACCGCAGCGCGGGAGCGTCGCCGCGCAAAACTCGTGTCTACGCAGGCCAATTGTTCTGACCAGGTCGAATGATCTGGCGGCAAGAACCGGATCACCCTTGCCTTGCCGCTGTTTCCGCGCTCGGCAGTGCGTGGACAACCGGCGTTTGCCGTGGAACCGGGTGGGGTAGCCGAGAGGAGCACTAGTCGGCTTAATTGCCTGGGGCCGATGAGACGGCTCTGCTTGGTGTGCAATGGGATTTTTCGCGACGCACTAGGGATGGTCCGATTGGCTTCCTGGGACGAGAACGCGGTGGAGAGCGAAATCATGCCAACCGCGGAACCAAATGATGAGATGGGCAGTCCAGCCGGCTCGGAGCCGGTCGAAGACGCTGACGAGAACGACGTGATCAAGCTGGGCTACGACTGACGTGCTGGCGCAGGCAGGGCCGTAGATCGACCAGCTGGCGCGCCGTGCCGCAACGGCGAGCGCCATGCGCGCGCTGGTGCGTCGGCCGGGCACGTGGCGGATCGATTCACCTGAGCCAGAAGGGAATCGAGACGAGCGCGGCCAGGGCGGTGGTTCCGAACAGCAACCAGGCGGTGTGGTCGCCGACGTGACCGGAGTGGATCTCGTGCAGCTGCACGCATACCTAGATGCCAAGCACTATCCGGCACGCAAAGCTCATAGCCGTTGGTATGTCCAGCTTTGGGACTGTCTCGGCGAGGCACTAGGCGGCCCGACCGGTGGCGATGAGCTCCCGCCTGTCGAATGTCCTTTTCAGCCTCGTCGTCGGCCTCGTGCTGCTCTTCCTTGGCTGCTACGGCCGGGTATCCGGCGGGTTGCCTCCGGACAACCCGTATCGCAGGAGACATCCGGTCCGCACTAGGCGGCCCGACCCCGACGAGCAGATTCGGGCGAATGAAGCCGATGAACGAGAACGGCGGATCATTGAAGCCGAGGTGGCGGTAGCCGAGGGGACCGCGACTCCGGAGCAAGCCCATGTGGTGCATCGAGAACGCGCCCGCAGGCAGGCTGATAACCGGAGACGCGCGCATCAGAAGGCTCGGTCTGAGCGCGATCCGAATCAGAACCAAGTTTGACGTTCAGCCAGGGTGCGTCTGCCGCCACTAGGGCCAACGCTTCCGCGACGCAGTACACCGCTGGCCGCAACCTGCGCGAGGCGTTTCAGCCCCGGTTCGAGGAGTGGTTCCGCAGCGCGCAGGCCCCACGGGTCGGGTGAACTTCGTACCGTGGGCCGGCTGTGCGCAGGGTATCCATTACAGCTGTGGACTTTCGCGGCTCCCGCACCCGACGCACCGCCTCCAGTGGGAGGAAACCATCACTCGCGCGGCGTTGGACAGATCGATGCTGGACGGTAAGGTGAGCGCCAACGGTTGAGCACACAGCCGATGAACCCTCGCACCGAACGCGACAGCCTGACGGAGTTGCTCCGTCGGTTCCGTTTCGGGGTTGTTGTCCCGGCCTCCGACCGGGCCAGGGATGTCGTTGTGGGATCGTCAGTCTTCTTCGCTGGCTGCCCTGTCTAAGGAGGCAGCCACATGACCGCCCTTGCTCCCCGTCACCGCGCCACGCAGAACACCCACCGCGGCGGGCAGCAGATGCAGGATCCACCGAAACCTCACCCGGATCTCGATCTTCAGCTGTCCCGCCCGACGAGCACGTCCGTGCTGCTACAGGTCAGCGGTGACCTGGACTCCCAAACCGCCGCTCGACTGCACGAACTACTGGCCCCCCGATTGTCCTCGATGGCCGAAACAGTCGTACTGGACCTATCCCGGCTCACCTTCATCGGCGTGGCAGGACTGGAACTGCTACTGCACGCTCAGCGACAGGCTGACATCCGCCGTGTGCAACTGCGCCTGGTCACCGGTCCACGCTGCCTGCAACGGGCACTGACCGCCGCGGAGCTGACCGAGGTGTTCCCCTGCTATGCCACGCTTGAGCGGGCGCTAGCCGGGGTGACTGGGCGCGCGCGCCAGCTGCATGCCACCGGCTGACCGCCACGCCGACCACAGACCTCCGTCGCACCTAGGCCGTCGCGCCGACGGCATCGCCGCACTGCGCTGCGCCGCCGACTGGCACCCCGACCTTATCGTCTGCGCCGAAACTCGAAACAAGCCCCGACCAGCGGCGACACCTGCTCACCGAAACCCGCATGGGCTACGGCTTCCGTCATGACCACAGTGGACAGAGCCGCCGACGGAACACCCCACTGCGGTCGCCTGCTCCGGTTGCCGACTTCCGCGGACCGGCCTCACCCGGCGAAGGGCGGGGGCCCCTGACTTCGACCAAGGCGGCGGGCGTTCGCGGACACCTAGGAGCCAGAATTTCGTTGGTAGCCTTGCTCGGCTGCGCTGTTACTCCATTGAAGTCCTCCGGCTACTCGCGCTCACCTAACGACTTTGTCGCAGCCCTGCGGTAGCCCCTCGGTGACCAGAACGAGCACTCGAGTGTTCGCCGAGACGTCCAAGTGGCGGCGGAGCAAGTCGAGCGACTCGTCGCTGGTCAGACGATCCAGGCCAGCGATGCTCGCGGCGCCAGTCATCGCGGTGCTCACCCCGCTACTGTGCAGCGCCGCCACCGCCGCTGCGCCCGTAGCGTCGTCTACCGCGAGTGCCGCGTCAATCCCGGCAACCAGCGTCGGCCAGGCGATCGGCGAGACATTGCCGCAGTTCAGGCCGTCCATTCCGGAGCGATGTGGTGGAGGAGCCTCCGTCGGCGCGCCTGCCCGCAGCGAACGCAGCAGGCAGGCCGCGTCGGTGGGTTCTACTGCCAACAAGCGGGGGCGGCGGCCCGGCAGCCGGGACAGCCAGCGCGCGACGGCCGTTGCCAGTGCGCCTACTCCAACCTGCACGATCACGAGATCGGGCAGCTCTCCGTCCGGGAGCTGTGCTTCGATCTCACCGAACAATGTGGCGTAACCGTCGATCACCGTACGGGGCACTTGTTCGTAGCCCGGCCATGCGGTGTCGGAGATGACCAGCGTGCTGTCGTTTTCCTGTGTTGCTGCCAGCGCGATCGCGTCGTCGTAGCTGCCCTGCACCACTATGACGTCCGCGCCCTCTTCTTTGATCGCACCGGCCCGCGCGGCGCCGACCGACTCGGGAAGGTAGATCCGGCATGCCACGCCGAGCCAGCGGGCGGTGCGGGCGACCGCGTGGCCGTGGTTGCCGTCGGTGGCCGCGATCAGCGTGAACCGCCCGGTCACCCGCGGCCGTAGCTCGTCCGGGGACGGCGAGGCGCCGACGCGGTCGGCAAGTGCACGGCAGCATGCCCATGACGCGCCGAGCATTTTGAACGACGGCATGCCCAGCCTCTCGGATTCCACCTTCGCCCAGAGCCGGCCGACGCCGTACTTTTCGGCGAGCTCGGGCAAATCCTGCAGTGGTGTGGGCCGGTAGCCGGGCAGCGTTCGGTGGAACTCGGTCGCTGCGGTGTCCAGGGGCTCGACCGCAGCGCCGGTCGCCGGAGAGTCGCGCACCCACCACGAGCCGTCGCCTTGAGACTGGCCGGAGGAGGGCAGGGCTAGGCCGTGCATGTTGCGGTACGGAGCCAGTTCGGGTGGTGTCCAACCGTCGAGCACGGCAGGGTCCATCCGGTACACCTCGATACCGAGCGGGCGGCATACCTCGCTGGGATCGGCCGCGTCCGGACCCCACAAGGGAATGCTCAAGTCGCCGCCGGGGCAGGTCGACAGTGCACACAGCAGATCGACCTCGGCGAAGAACTCCAGGAAGTCGCCGCGCTGCGCTGGGCTCGCCTTCATGAAGTAGCGGTCCTCGTCGTTGAGCCCCGTGCACTGGAAGACGTTCAGCACGTCGTGCACGTCCAACTCGGTCAGCCCGTAGGGCAGCACCGCGCGGGTGATGTTGGAATGACAGTGGAAATCGAAGTCCTCCCCGGTGAGCAACCGGTTGACGTACGGGTCGCACCGGGTGCCGAGTAGGTCGTGAACGCGGCCACCGTGCTCATCCGGGCCGTAACCCTCGAGGCTGTCCCCGGTGATGGTGAGCAGTGGCCGCAGATAGGGCAGCGTGGACCAGATGCGGTCGTAGGTGGACACGTGCGCACGCTGGAGTTGGCGGGTTCGCGACGCCCACATCCGCTCACGCGGGTTGTGCCGGTTCCACACGTTGAGGTCGCCGACCTGCGGGCCATCGACGGCAATGATCCGGCAGACCGAGCCGGCCGGCACCTCCCAGGCCCGCCCGGAGCGAGGCGGAATGATGAACGACTCGACCTGGGTGCGCTGATCCGGCGAGGCGTTGCCGATACGCCGGTAGAGGTCCCGGTCGGCAGCGAACGCGGCGTTCGCACCCGGCTGGTATGCGGCTGGGTAGGACCCCATCATGCCTCCTTGTTGATCGCGTCCAGGGTCGCGTTGTCGTCCTCGCCGACCAGGCCGAGCACCACGCGTTCCGAGTCGTCCAGGTATTCCCGCAGCGCTCTTCCGGCGGCTGCGCGGTAGCCGGCGTGGAGGAGATCGCAGATCTCCCGGTCCCGCGACACCCAGGGCTGCTGGATCCTTCGTTCTTCTGCCACCACGGCGAATGCCAGTCGCTGCTGGGCGGTGACGCCCCGGAACATCGCGTCCAGCATCGGGCTGCCCAGCGTGGCCACGATCGCGCAGTGGAAACGCAGGCTCGCAGTGCCCACTTCGCGCCAGTTACCGGTCTGTTCGGCTCGCTCTTCTGCCCGCACCGCACCGTCGATTGCGGCCAGTGCGGCCGGTGTCGCGGCGCCACTTTCCTCCACGGCGCGCAGTTCGAGAGTTCGCCGCACCAGGTAGATGTCCCTGATCCGCTCGGCGGACATGGTGTTCACCACCGCGCCCTTGTGCAGCCGCTGGCTCACCAGCCCCTCCATGGTGAGCAGGCGCAGCGCCTCTCGGAGCGTGTTTCGGGACACGCCGAGCTCGGCCGCCAGGGTGACCTCGCGCAGCGGGGTGCCGGGCGGCAATGCGCCCGTGACGATGCCTTCGCGCAACTCCTCCGCCGCGCGGTCGGCGGTCGTGCTCGTCAGGTCGATGCCTTCAGCCATGCCCACACGCTAACAATTTTGTTCAACAACACTCAAGACTGTCTTCGGATATTGCGGCGTATTGACAGTCTTTGTTGAACAACCCTAGTGTTCTGCCGCATGTGTTGAACCCACCCCACAGACAGGGCGGTGCCATGCGACAGCACGACACAGAACAAGCCGAAACGACCCGCTTTCACCGGGATCCCGGGCGACGAACATCAAAAACGGGCGTGGATGACGCGCCACTGACCTGGTTTCACCGCCGGTTGACCCTCTACTCCGCCGGCGGCCCACTGCTGGACGGTTACGTTCTCGGCATCATCGGGCTTGCCCTCACGCAGGTGGTGCCCCTGTGGGGGCTGAACTCGCTCTGGCAAGGCCTGCTCGCCGCATCCGCGCTGCTGGGCATGTTCCTCGGCGGCCTGGTCTTCGGCTACGTGACCGACATAGTCGGCCGGCAGGCGATGTACACCATCGATCTGGCGATGATCGTCATCGGCTCGGCCGCCCAGTTCTTCGTGGACGGGCCGGTGTGGCTGCTCATCCTGCGCTTCGTGGTGGGCCTGGCCATCGGGGCGGACTACCCGATCGCCACCTCGCTGCTCGCGGAGTTCACCCCGCGCAGGCACCGAGGCAGCATGCTCGGCTGGCTGACGACCATGTGGGCGGCAGGCAACACCATTGCGTACCTGGTCGGCGAGGCGCTACTCCAGCTCGGCCCGGACGCTTGGCGGTGGATGCTGCTGTCTCCCGCGATCCCCGCAGCCGTGCTGATGGTGGCCCGCTTCGGCACACCCGAGTCGCCTCGCTGGCTGTTGTCCAAGGGGCGCACCGAGGAAGCCAAGGCCGCGCTGCGCAAAGCACTCGGACCGGACGCGGAGCTGGACGATTTGCCTGCCGAACCGGGCCAGACCAGCCTGCGCGGTTTGATCTCCAAGGGCTACCTGCGCCGGACCGTCTTCGTCGCGGTGTTCTGGGCCTGCTCGCTCTGGCCCGTCTACGCCATCTACGCCTTCGGTCCCGCCCTGCTCAGCGCGCTCAATCTCGACGATCCGAGGCAAGCCAACCTGGGCTCGGCCGCCATCGGCGTGGTCTTCCTGGCCGGTTGCGTGATCGCAACGCTGGTGGCCAACCGGCTCAACCGGCGAACATTGCTCATTTGGCCTTTCGCTGTGGCCACCGTCGCGCTGCTGCTTCTCGGCTTGATGCCCACCGCACCCATCTCGGTGATCGCGACACTGTTCGTGCTCTACGCGCTCGCTATCGGCGGGCCGACGATCCTGCAATGGATCTATCCCAACGAACTCTTTCCCACCGCCATTCGGGCCACCGCAGTGGGCCTGGGAACCACGGTCAGCCGGATCGGCGCCGGCATCGGCACGTTCGTCACTCCGATCCTGCTGGAGCACATGGGTATCGGCGCCACCATGCTGCTGGCCGGCCTGATCTGTGTGATCGGGCTGATCGTGTCGGTGCTCATGGCGCCGGAAACCCGCCACCACGACCTGCACCAAGCCAGCTCGGTACCGACCGACACCGGAAAGTGAGGAGGCGCTATGACCGCCATTTCCGTGAAAACCCCGCCGCGGGGCTTCCCCGCCGCCGAGTTCGAACAGCGGACCTCCAGGGCACAGCGCGCGATGCGCGAGCACGGCCTGGACGCCCTGTTGGTAACCGCACCCCAGCAGGTGCGCTACTTCACTGGCTTCGACACCCAGTTCTGGGAGAGCCCGACCCGGCCCTGGTACGTGGTGGTGCCGGCCGCAGGCGCCCCGGTCGCGGTGATCCCCGAGATCGGCGAGCCGGGCATGCGCGCCACCTGGGTCACCGACGTGCGCACCTGGCCCGCGCCGAACCCCGGCGATGACGGGGTCAGTCTGCTCGCCGGCACCCTGCGCGAGCTGGCCGGCGCGGGCGGCACCGTCGGCGCCGAGCTGGGCCCCGAGTTGCAGCTGCGGATGCCTGCAGGACAACTGCCGGAGATCGCCGACCGAGCGGGCGTGACCATCACCGATGGCTCTGCGGTGATCCGGTACTGCCGACACGTCAAGTCCGAGCTGGAGATCGACAAGATCCGGTTCGTCTGCCAACTCGCCTCGGACGCCTACGCCCAAGTACCCGAACTGATCCGGGCGGGTGACACCGAGCGCGCCGTGGTGCAGCGGATGCGTGCCGACCTGATTACGCGGGGCGCCGACACCAGTCCCTACCTGATCGGCGTGTCCGGCCCTGGCGGCTACGACAACATCATCATGGGGCCCACCGACCGGGCGCTGGACACCGGTGACGTGCTCATCATCGACACGGGCACGGTCTTCGACGGCTACTTCTGCGACTTCGACCGCAACTGGGCGATCGGCACGGCCGACGACGCGGTGCGCCGAGCCTACGAAGCCGTGTGGCACGCCACCGAGGCCGGCATCGCGGCCGCCCGTCCGGGGGTCCGGGTGTGCGACCTGTGGAAGGTGATGGCCGACGAACTGGCCGCGGCCGGCTCGGCACGCAACAACGTGGGCAGGCTCGGGCACGGGCTGGGCCTCCAGCTCACCGAGCCACCGAGCAACCACCCGGACGACGAAACGGTATTGGAAGCGGGCACCGTGCTGGCCATCGAGCCAGGCATGGAGTTCGCGCCCGGCCGGATGATGGTGCACGAAGAGAACATCGTCATCCGCGAACACGGCGCCGAGCTGCTCACCACCAGGGCCGCGCCCGAACTGACGGTGGTCTCATGACCGGGACATACCGCCGCACCACCGTGCCGGAGATCGACGGCGAGTCGCTCTGGCAGCGGTTGGCCGAACTGTCCATGGTCGGCAGCGCGACCGGCGGTGGAGTCACCAGGCTGGCGCTTACCGAGGCGGACGCGCAGGGCCGACGCCTGGTGGAGTCCTGGCTGGCCGAGACCGGCTGCGAGATCAACCACGATGCCATCGGCAACACCATCGCGGTCCTGCCCGGCACCGACCCCAGCCTTCCCCCGGTCCTGCTCGGATCCCATGTGGACAGTGTGGTCAACGCCGGCCGGTTTGACGGCTGCCTCGGTGTGCTCGGCGCCGTAGAAGTACTGCGCGCGGTGGCGGCCGGTCCCCGGCCGCGCCGGTCGCTCGCGGTCGCGGTGTTCACCGACGAAGAAGGCACTCGTTTCGGCCGCGACTTGCTCGGTTCGTCCGTCACATGCGGACTAATCGAACCGGAAGAGGCACTGGCCATCGCCGACACCGAAGGGAAAACCGTCGAGCACGAACTGCGCGCGCACGGGCTGCTCGGCACCGCGCCGCTGCTGGCCGGCCGCCCGCCGCACGCATATCTGGAAACACATATCGAACAGGGACCGGTGTTGCTCCGGGAAAATCTTGCCGTAGCCGCAGTCACCGGAGTCGTTGGCACCTCGTGGACCCGGATTACGCTCACCGGCGCGGCAGCACACGCCGGCGCGACCCCGATGGAAATGCGCCGGGACGCCGGACTGGCCATGGCCGCGCTGCGGCTGCGCCTGCACGCCCTCGCCGAGGAGCATTCCGGCCTCACCGTGGCAGTCGGTGCGATGAACACCCTCCCGCAACAGGTCAACGTCGTGCCGGCAGCGGCGACCTTGACAGTCGACCTGCGCGCCCCGGATGACGCAGTGCTCGCGAAGGCCGAAAGCGCAATCCGCCCTCTCGCCGAAGACGTGGCCCTCACCTACGGATGCGAGCTGACCACCTGCGAACGAATATCCCGAACCGCGCCCGCGACGTTCGATCCGGCAATGGTGGACCGGGTGGCCGGCCGGATCGAGGAACACGGCCTGCCAGCGCGCAGGCTCTGGTCCGGCGCCGGGCACGACGCACAGCAACTCGCCACGATCTGCCCGACCGCGATGGTGTTCGTCCGCAGCCAACACGACGGCATCTCGCACTCCCCAGAGGAGTGGTCACTGCCCGAGGACTGCACCCTCGGCGTACAACTCATGGCTGAGGTGGCAATCGAGCTGCTCAACGACTGACCGGGAACGCACACAAGCACCCAGTGCCTTCCGGGCGCCGCCGGTGCGTCCCTCAGACATGCGGCGACAGCGGAGCAACACCATGTAACCAAGCGGCCCGGCAAGAAAAAGCCGAACAGTAAGCGGCAGGGTGGTCACCCGCGATGGGTGGCCACCCTGCTGTTGTGCAGAGGCGTTCGCCGCCGTCGATGTGCCCGATCCGCTGGGCGTCGCGGAGCTACGGGCGCCAGCGAGGAATTCCTCGGCGCATGCGGGTGCTGTGATCGGCAGACGGCCTCGGCACAGCGAAAAGTCGCCCGCGCCAACCGAGCGGCACCAGAGCGTGTGGTCAAGACCTTGATCGTCATTAACGTGGCATCGAGTGAGCGTACTGATTTAGGCTGTCCAGGAAAGAGCGGTGCTCGTCGGTTGGAGCGGCGATAGGGCGTCCGGCTCGCTGGAGCATGACCAAAGAAGGCGCCAGGACGCCACGGGTCAGTTCCCGGAAGACGAAGTTCGAAGTGCGACAGTATTCATCGAACAATTTTCTGACAAATGGCCCGAATGCTTCCAGGTCGATCTCGACCATGGCGGCAGCTTCACCGGTCCACGAACCGAGTAGCTGCGCTACAACGCCTTCGAGCTCGGACAGCCGGACATCGATCTCGTCGACCGCCCGCCGCAGCGCTTCTTCGGCTGCTTCCAGAGCGCGGAAATCCACCGCGATCTGATCCACCCCATACCCCCACGTTCAGCTCTTCCGACTGAGCAGCCGTTGACCCTTGCACGAGGGCGCACCGCCAGCAACCTAGTTGATCAAGCCGGTATCCAGAACCACCCGAGCGGACCAGTCAAAGCCACCGAACTCGCCAGCGCGGTCTGGCCGGATTTCAGAACGAAACGATTGCAGCGGCATTGGGTTCGGCCCGCGGCAACCAGTTTCCCGTCAACGTGGCGTCGCGAATCACTGTGATCCGGCCCGACCCGCTCTTACCATGCGCGGCCGCTTCCAGGCGGCGGATGGCCGGCGAAAGGCCGAGATCGTGGTGGATTTCATCCGACGCGAGGTCGCTGCCATGCTTGGGCTGACCGGCCCGCATCTGGTCGACCCCGATGCTGACCTGTTCAGCCTCGGCTTCGATTCGCTGAATCTGATCGAGATCGTCGCGAGTCTAGGCGCCGAGCTCGACGAGAACATACCGGTGTCACCATTCGGCGACCACCCCACCATCCGCGGCTATGTGGACAACCTCGCCGAATCGTTTGGCTGGACCACCCGC
The DNA here is from genome assembly GCF_014203395.1 of Saccharopolyspora phatthalungensis. Classification (NCBI taxonomy): domain Bacteria; kingdom Bacillati; phylum Actinomycetota; class Actinomycetes; order Pseudonocardiales; family Pseudonocardiaceae; genus Saccharopolyspora; species Saccharopolyspora phatthalungensis. The sequence continues at coordinate 154,736 of NZ_JACHIW010000003.1, read as the reverse complement.
TGAGGTTGCAGAGCGTTTGATGCCGACGACCTGGCCTTCGACGTGCAGATGATGAAACTTCATATCCGTCCGGACTGAACCTGACGTCTGCTTCGACGCCGCATTCCACTTATCACAGCGTGACCGCGCCCGGTATGACGAAGTAGAAGAACACGCCGATAGCGATGAGGTAGACGAGAAGTACCAGCGTCCATCCCATGTTGTACCGGATCACTTCCCCTTCGTTCCGCACGAATCGGGTCGTTGACACGCCGACACTGGCGGTTTGCGGAGCGACCGGCTTGCCGACTTCGGCACCGAGCGAGTTCAGCGACGGGAACAGCAGCACCGGCGCGTGCAGCAGCAGCGCCACCGAGTACTGGAACTGTCCGAACAGCGCGTTGGCCGTCGTGTTGCTGCCGGAAAGCGCGACCGCGATCCAGCCCAGCAGCGCGGAGAGCACCACGAAAGCCACGCCTACCTTCGCGAAGCCTTCGGCCATCGAGTTGGCCATGCCGGAGTAGTTGAAGACCTGGGCGAGTCCGAAAATGAGCGGGCCGACCAGCAACGCTCCCCACATCTGCCTGAACGTGTTGCGGAACACCTGCCGGAGCTGACCGGCATCGGGACGCAGGTAGGCGGCGGTCAGCAGCCAGCAGACCAGAATGGCGGTACCCGCGACGAAGGGCGCGAATTCCCAGGAGACGCTTGTGGTCTTGTGCGACAACGACGATATCGCCGATACCTCGGGCTTGAACGGCACGTACTTGGTCAGCACCGACCACGGACCCGTCCACGCGACGACCACGCCGATGAGGATCAGGAACGGCACCAGGCTCTGCATCGGAGTCCAGCGCGTGGTGTCGGATCTGTCATCGGTGGTGCCGCTGGCCTGCTGGGCCGCGATCTCTTCCGCGGTGAGTTCCTTGCCGCCAAATCCCAGCGCGACGCGCGGCCGCCAGACCCGCAGCAGAAGCAGCAGTGCAGCGAAGCACACGAGGGATCCGATGATGTCCGGCAGGTAGGGCCCGAGGTACTGCGAGGTCGGGAACTGCCCGGCGATGTAGCCCAGCGAACCCACGATGGCCAGCGGCCACCCGTCCTTCAAGCCCCGCTTGCCGCTGACGAGGTAGATCAGGAGCCAGGGCGGGGCGAGCGCGAGGATCGCGACAATTTTCCCGACCGAAGCCGACAGGGCCGCCAGCGGAAGGCCCGTCACCGCCGCCAAGCCGATGAGCGGCGCGCCCAGCGCGCCGAAGGAAACCGGCGCGTTATTCGCGAGCGCGGCGACGCGGATCGAAGCGAGGTCGGCGATGCCGAACCCGATCAGCAACGGTGCCACCACCGCCCACGGGTAGCCGAATCCGACCAGACCTTCGAGTAGCGCGCCGAACGCCCACGCGATCAGCAGCGTCTGCACTCGGATGTCGGCGGTGGACTGCGCGACCAACCAGCGTTGGAACGTTCTGAACGCTCCGGTGACGACCAACGTGTTATAGATGACGACGCCCCAGAACACGATCCAGTCGATCGACCAAAACCCGGTTGCCGCCCCCAGGCCGTAAGCGGTGAGAGCTTCGGTCAACGGCGCCCGCCACACAGTGCTGGCCAGGACGACCGTGACCACCGCGCTGATACTCACCGCTTGCCACGCGCCGAGCCTGAAGACCGTTAACAACACCAGCAGCACAACCACGGGCACCAAGGCCAACAGGGTGCTCGCGACCACGTTGGACAACGGATCAAGAATCTGTGAAAACGTTTCCCCGAGCATGGTTTCCTCCCCCCGCCCCACCCCAGGAGCACCACCATGCCCCCATTACAACGCCGGACCGTCAACCCATGCCGCGCGATCACCGCGAACACGATCTCCTCGGCCGAGTATCGGCGTCTCGTTGACCGAGGCGTGGGTCAGCCGAGGATTGCGGGTTTCCCGAGGCGGTCCGCGGCCGATGTCCCCGTTACCGGGTTGTACGTCCTGTGCCGAACCATAGGGTCAACGCCTGCTTGAGCGCGCTGTCGAACCGATCCTCCGGCTTGTTCGGGGCTGCCGCCCAGGCGACGTAACCGTCCGGGCGGATCAGGAGCGCAGCTGCGGATGTGTCCGGGCATCGGGCAGTGATCACGTCCACCCGGTCTTTCCAAGGGGCGACCACGGCGGGCAGATCGGCAAGTCCGCCGAGGTTGAGCATGAGGGGCCGGGTGCTGCGCATGAGCTCGGCGAGCCGTGTTGGGCCAGCCTTGGTGTCCAGGCGGAGCTCTGGCGCGAATCGGCCGGCCAGCGGGTGTGCTGTGGGTGTCTCGTGGTGAGTCTCTGTGGGGTAGCAGACGTCTGTTCCTGCCATCAGGTCGGCGATGCGCTGGATGCTTTCTTTGTCCTGCAGGAGTTCGCCGAACACTGCGCGCAGTGCCGTGATGCCCTCGCCAGGTGCCATCAGGGCTGTTTGGGCTTGCGAGTGCAGGACCAGCCGCTCGGCGACCGGACGCCGTTCCGTGTGGTAGGTGTCGAGCAGTCCGGGTGGGGACCAGCCGTGGATCTGTGCGGCGAGCTTCCACCCGAGATTGGCAGCGTCCTGCAGGCCCAGGTTGAGCCCGGGGGCTCCCACCGCGGAGTGGACGTGGGCGGCGTCGCCGACCAGCAGGACGCGGTCCTTGCGATAGGTCTCGGCCAGTCGGGTATTGCGGCCGACGAGTCGGCGCAGCAGGCGCGGACCGGAAGACGGCGGTGCGGCGAGGGGAATGTCCGCGCCGAGCACCCGATGCAAGCTGGCCTGTAGTTCATCGATCGTCATCGGCGCGTCGTCATCGACAGGCGAACTATGCCATTCGGTGCTGCTGACGGTCAGGACGCCGGAGGCATGCGGCAGGACCGCATACGCGCCGCGCTCGGTGCGGTGCCAGGCGTACAGCCCGATGCGGCCCAGGCCTGGAACCTCCATTTCGACGGTCCCATCGATCTGCTTCGCCCCAGGGATGACGACGTGCGCCGTGCGGGAGACGATGTTCGTCGTGCTCACACCGGGAAAGGCGATGCCCGCCTGCTTGCGGACCGTGCTGTGCCCCCCGTCGCAGCCGACCAGGTAGCCGGTGCGCATCCGGTACGAGCCTTGCGATCCGCGTACCTGGACGGTCACTGCCTCCTCGTCCTGGGACAGCCGGACGAGCTCGTGCCCACGCCGTATCTCGACGCCGAGTTCCCCTGCGCGTTCCTCCAGCACCTCCTCCAGACGCTGCTGCGATACGCCCAGGCCATACATGGGATTGGCGTCCAGTTTGGTTAGGTCCAGTGGCACGGCCCCGAAGATGAACCTCGGCATCGGCTCGGGTACTCCGGGCGCGCCGAGTAGCCGCTCATACAATCCGCGCTGATCCAGCAGTCGAACCACCTGCCCAATGACTCCATTGGCCTTGGGCTCGGCGCTGCGCTGGTGCAGCCGCTCCAAGACGATCGGTCGCACACCGGCCAGACTCAGCTCGCAAGCCAGCATCAGGCCGTTGGGGCCGCCGCCGACGATGACGACATCAACTGTCATGAGAACTCCTTGTGACACCAGCCGAAAGCAACACGGCGAAGAACGCTATCCCGGATGGGTAGGCAAGAGGAACGCCTGGTCCGTGACGTCTCCCTCCGCCGGAGACGCAGAACGGGCAATTCCGTTGCCAGTTGCTGAAATGCCTCGGCCAGCATCGGCACGATGCCATCACTAATCATGCACGAGGTCGTAGGGTCGCGCGGCGTTTACGAAGACGACGAAAGGGACGATCATGCGCACAATTTTTCGGGCGAGAAACCATCTCCGCTGAATCCACCCGCTCCCCTACCCGGCCCGCAGGGTTCCGGCAAGGTCGTTTTTGTGGTTTTATGCATTCCGCCCGGAATAGCTCCCCGCGTTACGGCTTTCGGCAACCGTTCTCAGGCCCTCGGACATATGAACCGTGACCTGCACCGCCTCCGAGCAGTGGTTGTGGTTTCGGAGGCGCGCTCACAACGGTGGTTGCTCTCGTCAGCGTTTCCAGATCTCGATCGGTGCACCGCACCTCGTGTCGACGACGACGTGTCGTGTTTCGTCGGCGTCGGCGGCACAGGCCGTCACATGGATGGACTTGATGTCCCCAGGAACGACAAGTCCCTCCGCACCGCCAATCGGTTCGACGGTGCCTTTACCCCCGTGGTTGTAGGAGTTCCAGCTCTTGACCGAGTCATTGGCGTACTGCACATGGATATGCAGCCTGGTACCCAGATAGTTCGCTTCCGTGTCCAAGAGCTCGCCGGACACTTGGAGTTCACCCTGTGCGGTCTGGTGGATCTTGCCTTCGGCGTAGGCGCCGTCGACGCTGTCGCCAGTCGACCAGCTGGTCTCGGGACCGCGCTCCGCGAAGAGGGCGAGGGCGCCGATGGTCAAACCGGCCGTGATCGCGCCCAGTGAGCCCGTCACCATCAAGGCCGTTGGGGAAGCGAGCATTCGTCCGCGTCGCCCTGCGGGAACGAGACCGAAGATGCCGGCGGTGGCGTAGAAAGCGGTGGCGAAGGCGGGCACGAGCCACCTGACCGACAGACCGAGATAGTCGGTGGTGAGTTCGGCGAGCGGGTAGCCGGCGACAAGGAGTGGAAGCATCGTCAGGGAGTGGGCTATCAGATGCTTCCGTGACCGTGGGGTCGTGAACGCCCGGGCGGACCTGAGACGTCGGCAACCGGAGATCGCCAGGGCGATCACGGTCATGGCAATGACCGTTCCCATCAGCAGCAAGCCGATGAAGTAAGCGCCGGACGAGTCGAAGACAGCGGCGTATATCGTCAGGATGGTGGCTGATAGCCACACAGTGCTCAACTGCACCTTCTGCACGCCGAGGATGTTGGCGGGCAGATACTGGGGCTCCTCGGGCGAAAGCGGGTCGACCGGGACCGAACGTGCTCCGTGTAGTGCGGCCAGCCCGCGGAGTTCATCGCGGCTTGTGATCAACACCGCGCTGCGCGACTCGGCAGGCAGCAGCGGCCGCACCCCATCGGGTGCGGCCACGTTGTCCAGCACCAGCAGCAGTCGCTTGCCCGCCAACAGTGATTGGTACTGCCGAGCCTGATCCTCGGCCGCCGCCGGGATCGCCTCCGGGGAGAGACCGAGCATGCGCAACAGCTGCGACCGTGCTTGGTGCGCGGTCAATTCCGAATCGGTGGAGTACCCGCGCAGATCCAGGAAAAGAACTCCGTCTGGAAACTCATCTTTCAACCGGTGGGCGAGGTGGACAGCCAGTGCCGTTTTACCGGCTCCCGGCTGCCCGGACAGCGTGACGACCTGCGTCTGCTGCTGCGGGTCTGTCGTAGTGATCAGTTTTGTGATCTCGTCGACATGCTCGGCACGGCCGACGAAGCCGCGGATATCAGGTGGTACCTGAAGTACCGCAGGAGGCGACTGCGACCGGGAGAGGGTGATGCGTGGTGTTCGCGACGGTGCGAGCGCAGGATCGGCGGTAAGCACCGCTTGGTGCAACTCCTGCAGATCCTCACCGGGGTCGACACCCAGTTCCGTGTCGAGCAGGTCACGCACTTGGCGATACGTGTCGAGTGCGTCGGCTTGGCGCCCGCTGCGGTACAACGCGAGCATCAGTTGCGCCGAGAATCGTTCCCGCAGCGGGTACTCGGAGGTCAGCGCTTGCAATTCCGGGATGACCTCGTCCTCGTTGCCGAGTCGCAGATCGAGGTCGATACGGCGCTGCAACGTCTGCAACCGCCGCTCGGTCATCCCGGCAATCACATCGCGGTGCAGCGATTCGGAGTCGACGTTCGACAGCACAGGCCCCCGCCACAGTGCCAGCGCCCGCCGCAGGATCCGGGATTCCTCCACCGGATCCTGGGCGTCGCCCGCTTGGGCCGATTGGGTGATGAGATCCTCGAAACACAGCAGGTCCAGGCTCTCCCGCTTGACCTGGATGCCGTAGCCCTCAGAATGCGTCACGATCACAGCGCTTCGGCTCGCGGCATCGAGGCCGAGGTTTTGACGCAGTCGCATGACATACGCCCGCAGTGTATTGCGTGCCCCCCGGGGAGGGGATTCACACCACAAGCGGTCGATCAGCTCATCCAGCGGCACAACGTGGTTGGCACGTAACAGCAGCGACGCGAGCACCACGCGCTGCTGCCCCGACCGCACGGGCACCTCGCAGTCGTCGCGGCGAACCTCCAGTGGGCCCAGAACGGAAAACTCCCACTCCACAGCCCCATGAACCCCCAGACCCAGCCGGCAGCGCAAACGCTCTTGACCATGTTACGTCCGGTGACACCTTGGCAGAACCCCGTGTCACCGTCGAGTCACCCGGGGCGACAAGAAGTGGCCAGGCGCGATGATCCGAGCGTAAAGAGCACTTGGTGAGCACCGCAGCGGGCCTGGTAGAAAGGCAGAACCACTGATCACGGCATAACCCTTGATCGGGAGTTGCAGATGTGTACGCAGCAGATTACCGCCGTGACGCTTCTACTGCGATCAGGGCGGCGGGGCGCTACCTGGCGGCGCAGTACCGTGATCTCGTCCGCGCGCACGGAGCACGCGGACGCTTCTGCGTCCTGCTTCGCGTTCTTGAGCCCAAGGGTTACGGGCCACCTGTGGTGGAACAGGATCGAGACAGTATCCCGGATGCCGTCGACGGGCTGCCTCCCGAAGTCCTTGTTGATGTGAGGGGAATTCAGCCATGTCGTTGCCGAGGTCGGTCCGCCGCCTACCGATTGTCGACCCATCCGGTCTTGCCGATCTGGTGGGCCACGCGCGGGTGGTAGCGATCGGCGAAAACAACCACCATATCCGCGAATTCACCCAGCTACGCGAGCAGATCCTGCGATTCCTGGTGGTAGAGCTGGGATTCGGTGTGCTGGGCTTCGAGTCGGGTTTCGCCGAGTCCGCGGTGGTCGACGACTGGATCCGCGGCGGGCCTGGGGACCTGGACGCGGTGGCACGGGAGGGCTTGACGTTCCGGTTCGGTGACTCGGCGGAGATGCGCCAGATGCTGGGCTGGCTGCGCGCACACAACGATGGTGGTGGCCGGGTCCGGTTCGCCGGTCTCGACGTGCCCGGCTCGGGCGGCTGTCCGCTGCCGGCTTTGCGCCGGGTGCGTGACTATCTCGCCGCGCATGCCCCCGGCGAGCTCAGGTTCGCCGAGGAGGCCATGACCGCGACCGAGCCCTACTCCGCGCCAAACAACGGCCTGGCCCCGGTTCGGTATGCCGAGCTCGGTGCGGCGGCACGCGATGCGGCCACCACCTCCTTGAGCAGGCTGCTTCTGCGTCTCGACGCGCTACCGCCCGGCCCAGACCGGCAGGCACATCGAATCGCCCGTCATCACGCGCTCGGGGCGTTGCGTCTCGACGAGCAACTCCGGGAACTGGCCGCGCTCAGCGAACCGAACCGGCCCGCCTGGCTGCCCTCCTCCCGGGACATCTACCAGGCCGAGACCGTGCGCCTGCTACGTGCGCTGTACGGCCCCGACGAGCGGATCGTGCTCATGCTGCACAACGCTCATGCGCAGCGCGTGCCGATGCAGCTGCTGCCAGGAACCCACTTCCCTTCGGCTGGCACCTATCTCGCCGCCGACTACGGCACGGATTATCTGGCGCTGGGCATCACCGCCCACACCGGCAGTACCACCGACGTACGCCTCGACGCCCACGCCAGAGACGGATTCGAAGTCGTGACCCGCCCACTGAACCCACCCGCCGAAGACAGCATCGAGCAGGCCATCGCCTCCACCACACCCCACCACGAACCCGTACTGCTCGACCTGCGACCCGCCCGCGGTAGCGCCGGCCCCACGTCGATCCGCCACGCCAACACCCACATCCCAGTGGACGTCCTGACTGCCTTCGACGGACTCGCCTGCCTACCTGCCATGAAGCCAAGCATCCTCACCCCCTGATCGCCGTCGGCAGTCCTCTCACCTGCGTCTCACAGAACGACCGGACAGGGATGTGTCAGCCCCGCCGAACCGGGAAGACTTGCTTGGCTATCAGCTTCGCCACCGTCTCCTCCGCCCCCCGCCAGTCCGACCGCACCCGACAGATCGGCGGTGCTCCGTGATCTGTCGATCACTTGCGCACATCCCGCTCCGCGATGACCGAGCGGGTCATGGTGTGCGCGCTGCCCAGGTAGCCGCGAGGATCGCACAGTTGCTCGATCTTGTCGGTGCCGAGCTCGTCAACGATCCTGGAATTCCCGAGCAGTACGGATGCGAGATCGGTGTGGCTTTCGATGGCGCGGCGGCATGCCTCGTAGACCACGTGGTGGGCTTCCTGGCGGCCGAGCACGGGGGCGAGGGTCATCATGACCGCCTCGGCGACGATGAGACCGCCGGTGAGGTCGAGGTTGTGACGCATCCGTTCGGCGTTGACTTCGAGGCCGGAGAGTGCGAAGTCGGCCTGGGACAGCGATGACGAAGCCAGGAGGAATGCCTCGGGAACAGTTGCCCATTCGAGGTGCCACGGGCCGGTGGCGCGCTCGAAATCCTGCATCATCGCGTCGAGCATGGTCGACGACTTGTCGCGCAGCAGTTTGGCCGCGGCGACCATCAGTTCGCTGGAGATGGGGTTGCGTTTCTGGGGCATGGTCGAACTGGCCCCGCGGCCGGGCGCGAACGGTTCGGCGAGCTCGCCGAACTCTGAGGAGCACATGATCGCGACATCGGCGCCGATCTTGCCGATCGAGGCGCCGATGGCGGCGAGCAGGCCGACGATCTCGGCCAGTCCGTCGCGGGCGACGTGCCAGGTGATCGCGGGGTCGCGCAGGCCAAGTTCTTCGGCGAGCGCGGCGCGTGTGGCAAGTCCGCTGGGGCCTTCGCCGAGTGAGGCCAGGGTGCCCGCGGCTCCGCCGAACTGGACCATGAGTGCCCGCTGCTGGACCTGTGTGAGGCGTTCGGCGTGCCGGTCGAGCGCGGACACCCACACGGCGCACCGGTAGCCGAAGGTGACCGGGAGCGCGTGCTGCAGGTGGGTGCGCCCGGCGGTGACGGTGTCGATGTGGTTCTCCGCCAGCCGGCGCAGTGTGACGCGCAGCCGGTCCAGGTCCCCGGCGATCAAGGCCAGCCCGTCGGCGCACTGCAGCATCGTCGCGGTGTCCATGATGTCCTGCGTCGTGGCGCCCCAGTGCAGGTAGCCGCCGGAGTCGCCGCATTGTTCGGCGAGTTGCGTGACGATCGGCAAGACGGGATAGCCGACGTTCGCGGTCTCACGCTGCAGCCGGTCGCGGTCGAGCCGGGTGAGGTCGGCCTTGTCGGCGATGGCGTCCGCGGCTTGCCGCGGAATGACGCCGACGCGGGCCTGCGCGTGCGCGAGTGCGATCTCGGTCCGGACGATGCGCTTGACGTAGCCGGTGTCGCTGAACACCTCCCGCATCCGTGGGGTGCCGAAAAGGTCGCGGAACAGGAACGAGTCGTACACGGTGCTGTTCATGATCACTTCTGGGGTCATCCGAGGGTGAAGGGGTCGCGGGTGTCACCGGTGAGCTCGACCCAGACCGATTTGGTCTCGAGGTATCCGTCGAGCGCGGCTTGGCCGTTCTCGCGTCCCAGGCCCGACTGTTTGACACCCCCGAACGGAACGCTGGGGGCGACCGTGCGGTAGGCGTTGATCCATACCGTGCCTGCCTTGATGCGGGCGGCGACACGATGGGCGCGGTGGACGTCCTTGGTCCACACCGCGCCCGCCAGCCCGTACGGCGTGTCGTTGGCCAGTCGGATCGCCTCTTGCTCGTCGGTGAAGGTGACGGCGGAGAGCACCGGGCCAAAGACCTCTTCGCGGAACACGGTCGCCTGGGGTGTGACGGACAGGACGGTGGGCCTGATGAAGTAGCCGCCAAGGGACTCCTCGGCGGTGCCGCCGTAGGCGACGGTGGCGCCTTCGTCGCGCGCGGTGGACAGGTAGCTGAGCACTTTCCGGTACTGCGGTGCGTTGGCTACCGGGCCCATTTCGGTGTCCGGATCGAATGGGTCGCCGAGTTTGATCCGCGAGGCACGGTCGGCGACCAGGCTCAGGAGCCGGTCGTGCGCGTCCCGGTGGACGATCAGGCGCGAGCCGGCCATGCAGGTCTGACCGGTCGCGGCGAAAACGCCGGCCACGAGGCCATTGGCGGCGGCCGGCAGGTCGGCGTCGGGGAACACGATTTGCGGTGACTTGCCGCCCAGCTCCAGCGTGACCGGGTTGAGTCGCTCGGCTGCCGCGCGTGCGACCACCCGGCCGGTGGCCGTGGAGCCGGTGAACGCGATCTTGTCGACTCCGGGATGGGAGGCGAGGTGCTCTCCGGTCGTGCGGGACAGGCCGGTGACGACGTTCACCACTCCGGCGGGAAAGCCGGACTGCTCGAACAGTGTCGCGAAGGCCAGGGTGGAACCGGGGGCGTGCTCGGACGGCTTGACGACCACGGTGCAGCCTGCGGCCAGTGCGGGTGCGAGCTTCCAGCTCAGCAGCATCAGCGGGGAGTTCCACGGGGTGATCGCGGCGACGACTCCGACCGGTTCCCGGCGGGTGTAGACGAGGTAGTCCGGGTTCGGGGCAGGGATCTGGCGCCCCTCGATCTTGTCGGCCAGCCCGGCGTAGTAGTGGTACCAGCCGCCGAGAGCGCGGAGCTGGTCGAGCATTTCCCGGTACAGCTTGCCCGAGTCGTTGACCTCGAAGGTGGCCAGTCGCTCGGCGTTCGCGGCGATGAGGTCGGCGAGGCGGCGCAGGCAGGCGGCGCGGTCGAACCCGGTCATTCGGCTCCACTCGCCGTCGAGTGCGGCGCGCGCGGCGGCGACGGCGGCGTCGACGTCGTCGGGACCGCCGTCGGGGATCATGGCCCAGGGTCGGGCGGTGTAGGGGTTCTGGGACTCGAAGGTCTTCCCTGAGATCGCGGCGACCGGTTCTCCGGCGATGAGCATCCGCAAGTTCTCGAGTTCGACCACTGGTTCTTTTTCCTGTTCTTTCCGTGAGGTCACAGAATGGCCTGGGCCTGGGTGAGGGTGTGGCGAAGGATCTGCTCTATTTCGTCGAATTCGGCCGGACCGCTGATAAGTGGCGGCGCGAGCTGGATGACGACGTCCCCACCGCGGTCGGCGGCGCGGCAGTACAGGCCGTTGTCGAGCATCGCGCCGGGCAGGAATTCGTGCACTAGGCGTTCGCGTTGCGCGGGCGAGAACGTCTCGCGGCTGGCCTTGTCCCGGACCAGTTCGATGGCCCAGAAGTAGCCGTCGCCGCGGATGTCGCCGACGATGTCGAGGTCGAGCAGCCGCCTCAGGGTCGCTTCGAAGGTGCTTTCGAGGTCAAGGACGCGCTGATTGAGGCCCTCGCGCTCGATGAGGTCGAGGTTGGCCAGGGCGACCGCGGCCGAGACTGGATGTCCGCCGAAGGTGTAGCCGTGCGCGAAACTGACCTTGGGGCGCAGAAAGGGTTCGATGACGCGCTCGTTGACGATCATCGCGCCGATCGGGCTGTAGCCGGAGGTCATGCCTTTCGCGCAGGTGATGATGTCGGGGACGTAGCCGAACTTGTCGCAGGCGAAGGTCGCGCCGTGGCGGCCGAACGCGCAGATGACCTCGTCGGAGACCAGCAGGACGTCATGCCGGTCGCAGATTTCCCGGACGCGCGTGAAGTAACCGGGCGGCGGGGTGAAGCAGCCACCGGAATTCTGGACGGGTTCGAGGAACACCGCGGCGACCGTGTCGGCTCCTTCGAAGAGGATGGCTTCCTCGATCCGGTCGGCCGCCCAGCGCCCGAACGTCTCGTGGTCATTGCCGAACTCTGGGTGGCGGTAGGCGTTGGTGTTGGGCACGCGGTGTCCGCCGGGCGTGAGTGGCTCGAAGTCCTTTTTCATGGCGGGTAGTCCGGTGATCGCGAGTGCCCCTTGTGGAGTTCCGTGGTAGGCGAGGGCGCGGCTGATGACCTTGTGTTTGAGGGGTTTCCCGGTGAGCTTGAAGTACTGCTTGGCGGCTTTCCAGGCCGACTCCACGGCCTCCCCGCCGCCGGTGGTGAAGAAAACCCGGTTCCCGGAGCCTGGTGCTTCGTGCGCCAGTCGCTCGGCGAGCCGCGCCGCGGGTGGCGTGGCGGTGCCCCAGACGGGGAAGTACGCGAGCGTTTCGGCCTGATGTGCGGCGGCCTCGGCGAGTTCTCGGCGCCCGTGCCCTGCCTGCACCACGAACAGCCCGGAGAGCCCGTCGAGGATCCGGCGGCCTCGCTCGTCATACAGATGGACGCCCTCGGCGCGGGTGATCATCGGGATCGGAGCCTGTCGCCCTTGATCGAGACGGGCGAAGTGCATCCACAGGTGGTCTCGCGCGGCGGTGGCATCAGCCGATGCGCGGTCGGCGCTGATGTCCATGAGGCTCATCGGGCTCCTTGATCGTGGTGGTCGAAATCGTGACGCTGCAAGTACTCGACGACGCGGGCCAGGGCGAGGACGCCTGCCTTGCAGTCGTCGGTTGTCGCGTGTTCCTTCGGCGAGTGGGAGACGCCGGTGTTGTTCCGTACGAACACCATCGCGGTCGGGATGACCGCGGCGAGAATGCCGGCGTCGTGGCCTGCCCCGGTTTCCAGCTCGGGGACATCACCGAGGGCGCGCTGCGCTGTGGCGCGCAGTTTCGTGTCGAATTCGGTTGGCGCGGTGAGGGACTCGGGGGTGACCCGCATCGCGACGTTCTCGAGCTGGGCGGCGGCGGTCGCGGCCTCGGTGACGTCCGCGACGATCCGCTCGAGAGCGTCCCTGCTCGGCGCCCGGCAGTCCAGCCATCCGCTGGTCATGGCGGGAATTGCGTTCACGCCGTTCGGGCGCGTGACCGTCTTGCCCACGGTGGCCACACCGGCGTGAGAGGCGGCCGCGTCGCGGGCGGCGAGGATGGTGTGCGCGAGCGGGATCATCGGATCCTGCCGGTCGGCCAGGCGGGTGGTTCCGGCGTGGTCGGGCTCGCCGGTGAAATCGAAACGCCACCGTCCGTGCGGCCAGATCGAGGTGGCGAGGCCGACCGGCGCGCCGAGTTCGACGAGGCCGCGGCCCTGCTCGATGTGCAGTTCGAGGAATGCCGCGATCCGGGCGAGCCGCTGGTTGTCGGGGCCCAGGCCGGACGGGTCGTGCCCGGCTGCCGCCATGGCCTCCCGCAGCGTGGTTCCGGACGCGTCGCGGAGGTTGCGGGCCTGCTCCGGTTCGAGCATCCCGGCGGTGAGCCGGCTGCCGACGCAGGCGAGCCCGAAGCGGGCTCCTTCCTCGTCGGCGAAGTTCGCCACGGCGAGGGGACGGGTGAGCAGGGTGCCGCGGGCGCGGAGGACATCGATCGCGAGAAAGGCCGAGATCACTCCGAGGGGCCCGTCGAAGGCGCCCCCGTCTGGCACGCTGTCCAGGTGGCTGCCCATCGCCACGGACCCCGGTCCCGGTTGGCCGAGCCACGCCCACTGGTTGCCGTTGTGGTCCACCTCGACGGTCATCCCACGTCGCTGCGCCTGATCGGCGAACCAGGCGCGGCATAGCCGGTCGGTGTCGGTCCAGGCGAATCTTCGGTAGCCGCCGGTGGCCGGGTCGCGGCCGATGTCGGCGAGGCTCGCCAGGAGCTCGTCCACGCGATCACGCAGGTCGTGCTCACGTGTGGTGGGGATGTCGGTGTGCAACGGTGTCCTTTCGTCGTGTCTCGGCCGCAGGGTCAGTGGCGAACGGGTACCGGCCAGCGCCCGGCCACCCTGTTCACCGCGGCGACGAGTTCCTCCTGAGAAATCCCGGTGAGCCGTCCGTCGTCGACGGTGAGCCTGCCCGCGGTCATCACCTTGCGGATCGCGGTGGCTTGCAGCGAATGGGCGATCTGGTAGGCGAGGGTCTTGCGTGGCTGCAGCGACAGGTCGGTGAGGTCCAGCGCGACCATGTCGGCATACCGCCCGGCCTCCAGACGCCCGGCGGCCAGGCCCAGCACGTCCGCGCCGGCCTGGGTGCCCATCGAAAACGCCGTGTGCGCGTCGAGCACTCGCGGGTCGCGGGCGAGTTGCTTGGCTTCCAGTGACGCGGTGCGCATCTCGTCGAAGATCGACTGCCGGTTGTTGCCGCAGCCGCCGTCGAAACCGAGCGCGACGGTCATGCCTCGCTCCATTATGGACACGATCGGCGGGGCCGGGTGGCCGAAGGTCATCGACGTGGCCGGGCAGTGCACGAGCGATGCGCCGCCCTGCGCGAGCAGGTCGATCTCGTCCTGTTCCAGCCAAACACCGTGCACCACAAGCAACCGGGGCGTGATCAGGCCCGCCTTGTGGAGCAGCCGGACCGGAGTCGCGCCGAGCCGCTTCACAAGGTCGGCACGGGCGTCCGGACGCTCGTGGATGTGCAGGTGGCAGGTCGCGTCGAGATCCTCGGCCACGGCGAGGGCACGCGCGACGGTGTCCAGACTCGCCGCCCGCAGCGAGTGCGGTGCCGGCTGGATCACGACGCCGGATTCGCCCTGATGCTGCGCCGCCAGCTCCCGCAGCCGTTTCTCCGCGGCCTCGGGTTTCTCCCGGAAGCGGGCGGGCGCGGTGTTTTTCGCCGTGTCGTCGTAGAAAGTGCGGGCCAGTACCAACCGGACGCCGACGTCACGGGCCGCGCGGATCACCTGCTCGGCGTTGGCGTTGCCCTGGTCGTGCAGATAGAAGAAGTCCACCGTGGTGGTGACCCCCGCCAGCGCGGCCTCGGCGAAGGCGAACACCGCGCCCCAGTAGATGTCCTCTCCCGTCAGTGTTTCCGCGAACGGGTACATGACGTCGTTTCGCCAGCTCAGGGAATCCCGGTCGTCGGCGAAGCCCTTGAACAGGCTCTGGAAGGCGTGCCCGTGGGCATTCACCGTGCCGGGGACGACAGCGACGTCGCCCCAGTCCTCGACCGGCACGGCCGGGTCCACTTCGGACCTTGGGCGGACGTCGGCGATGTGTTCGTCCTCGATGACCACGGCATGGTCGTCGAGGAACCCGTCGGGCCCGTGGACCAGTGAGGCGGTGATGGCGCGGCGCATGGGTGGTTCCCTCGCTTCAGCGGACGGTGGACAGGAATGCCTGCGTTCGGGGATGGGACGGTGCGGTCAGCAGGAGATCCGGCGGTCCGAGTTCGACGATGCGGCCGTCGTCCATGAACACCACGCGGTCGGCGAGCTCGCGGGCGAACCCGATCTCGTGGGTCACCACGATCATCGTCATTCCGGCGCGGGCCAGGTCGCGCATCACGTCCAGCACGTCGCCCACCAGTTCCGGGTCCAGGGCCGAGGTGGGCTCGTCGAACAGCATCAGCGCGGGATTCATGGCCAGCGCGCGGGCGATCGCGACCCGCTGCTGCTGGCCGCCCGACAGTTCATTCGGGTAGCTGTCGGCTCGGTCGGCCAGCCCGACCCGTTCCAGTAGCGTGCGTGCCCTGCGCTCGGCGTCACGGCGGTTCTCGCCGTTGACGTGGATCGGGGCCTCGACGATGTTGTCCAGGACGGACAGGTGGGCGAAGAGGTTGAAGCGCTGGAACACCATCCCGATCCGGGTGCGCTGCCGCGCGATATCCGCCTCGCGCAGCTCGTGCAGGCCGCCGTCGGTCTCCTCGTAGCCGATGAGCGTCCCGTTCACCGACAGCCGGCCGTGGTCGATCTTCTCCAGGTGGTTGATACAGCGCAGGAACGTGCTCTTGCCCGAACCCGACGGTCCGATGACGCAGACGACCTCGCCGGCGGCGACCTCCAGGTCGATTCCCTTGAGGACCTGGACCGATCCGAAAGACTTTCCCACGCCCTCGGCGCGCATGATGATCTCGTTCACACCAGTTCCTCTCGGGTGGGCAGCGTCTTGCGTGAGGAGCGGGAGAAACCGCGGCCGACCCGTTTTTCCAGGCGGCTTTGCAGGAAGGTCAGCACGGTGGTCAGCGCCAGGTACCAGATGGAGGCGACGATCAGTAGCGGGATCTGCTGGAAGTTGTTGCCGTAGATGATTTTCGCGGAGGTGAGCAGTTCGGGCAGCGCGATCGTGAAGACCAGCGAGGTCGTTTTGAGCATCAGGATCGTCGCGTTGCCCAGAGGCGGGATGACGATCCGCATCGCCTGCCGGGCCACGATCCGGGACATGAGCTTGCGGCGCGTCATCCCGAGCGCCTGGCCCGCTTCGAGTTGCCCGGGATCGACAGACATGATGCCCGCGCGGACGATCTCCGCGACATAGGCGGCCTCGTTGAGACCGAGCGCGAGCAGACCGGCGGCGAACAGCGATATCAGGGTGTTGGTGTCCCAGGACACGAACACGGGTCCGAACGGGATGCCCAGCGAGACGGTGGGGAACGCCGCGGACGCGAAGGCCCAGAACAACATCTGCACCAGCAGCGGTGTTCCGCGGAAGAACCAGATGTAGAGCTGGCTCGCCCTGGCCAGCACGGGATTCGAGGAGATCCGCATCAGGGCCAGCAGGCTGCCCAGCACGATCCCGATGGCCATCGACGCGACCGTGAGCACGATGGTCAGTCCCAGACCGTCGAGAATGGTCGAGGAGAACAGGTACTGACCGACCACGTCCCAGCGAAGGCGACGGTTCGTGATCAAGCCCCACACGATCTGCGCCCCGATCACCAGCACGACCACCGCGACGAGCAGCTGTCCGGTGCGCCAGCGGGTCCGGGCGTTCACGGGCTCGCCGAGACGGGCCTCGGGCTGCCGCAGCGCCGCTGTCATATCAGTCATCGCGGGCTCCTCACTTTCCTGTGTTGACGCCGATACTGGTCAGAGCGCCGGATTCGAGATTCCATCGCCGGACGAGACGTAGGTAGGTGCCCTCGTCGAGGAGGGCCTGCATGGCCTTGTGCACCGAGGCGGCCAGATCGGGGCGGTCCTTGCTCACGACGATGCCGTAGGGCTGAGGCCGGTACGGCTTACCGGCGATCGCAAGGCCGGGCGTGCGATCGACCCGGTACACCGACGGCGGGGTCCCGTTCAACGCCGCGTCGGTCCGGTTCGAGGTGAGGGCGAGGAACATGTCCGGGACCGACGAATAGACCTGCAGCTGCACCGGCGGGCGGTTCGCCGCGACGCATCGCTTCGACGCCTCCTGCAAGTCGGTGACCTGCGCCGTGCCGTTCCCCGCCCCCGCACGCTTCCCGCACAGATCGTCGATCGATGCGATCCCGGAGGCATCTTCCTGCCGGACGACGATCGACGTGCTGGTGTTGATGTCGTCGACCAGGTTGACCATCGAATGGCGGGACTTCTTGTCCAGCACGCCGAACACGGCCAGGTCGTAGCGACGCCCCTGAATCCCGGGGACGACACCGTCGAACGAGGTCTCCACGAACTTCGGGGTCAGCCCGAGCTTGGCCGCCACGCACGCGTGATGTCCACTTCGAACCCGGTGAGCTTGCCGTCCTCGTTCTTGAACTCGAGCGGGGCATAGTCGCTTCCCGTCGCGATCGTCAACGTCCCGCTCGCCCGCACCTCGGCGGGCACGGTCGCCACCAGCGCCGGATCCGCCGAGGTGCCGAGGGGAAACGGGTCGGCCTGCGGCTCACCGAGCGCGCAGCCGGACACCGCGACCAGGGGTGCCACGAGAACCGTTGCCACGCGGCGAAGAAGCGAGAATGCGGCCATGGCGCCTCCACGAAGGTTGATGAATGCAGATATTCACATAGGAGTACGATGAATGTCTAGTATTCATCACGAAGAGTCCGTAACGACGAAGCAGGAGGTTCAGGTGAGCGTGCCCTCGAAGCGGCTTCCGACGACAGTGGCATCCGGTCGCCCCGGCAACACGGTATCCACCGACGCGGCGGAGGAGCGCGGCGCCGCGAGCCTGGCCCAGCTCTTCGCCGGCCACGCACTGACCCCGAGCCAGCGCCGCATCGCGGCGTTCCTAAGCTCGCGGCCGGTCGACGAAGCGGCCCGCATATCCATCACGCAAGTAGCCGCCGGAGCGGGCGTCAGCCAACCATCGGTGAGCCGGTTCGCGGTCGCCCTCGGCTACCGCGGCTTCAACGAGCTACGCGTCGCGATCCAGGCGGTGGAGCCGACGACGGCGGACGCGGCTACCCCGTCCACGCCGTCCGACAGCCCAGCCCAGCACCGCATCCAGCGGGAGATCGACGCGCTGCGGCGCCTACAGGAGAACGTGGCCGACGGCGCCGGTATCGCCTCAGCAGCGGCCGTCCTCGCCGCGAGCAGGCCACTGCCCATCGTCGGCCTACGCGTCTCGGCCCCCCTGGCGACCATGCTCGGCCAATTCGCCTCCAAGATCATGCCGGATGTCCGCATCTACACACACGGCGGCTCCGCACTCACCGAAGCCCTCACCCGCGCGAAACTAGACGGCGCCACCGCGTTGCTCGCCATCGGAATGCCCCGCTACCCACGCGAGCTACGCGACGCCCTCGACCTCACGTCATCCCTCGGCCTGGAAACCATCCTCATCACGGATAGCCGCTACTCCTCCATCGCCGATCTCGCAGACCACCTGCTACTCGTCGAACCCTCACACGACTTCACGTTCGACTCCTACGCCGCACCGAGCGTGATGTGCGGGCTCCTGCTCCAAGCGCTGGTCGAGTCCCAACCGAAAGACAACAGCGGACGCCTCGACGACTTCGACGAACTCGCAAGCGCCCACGAGTTCTTCGTTGAGTGAGCGACCTTGCTCATCGCTTCGAGACCGTTGGCCAGAACTATCTCGAACGCAGCATCCGCAACCTGGTCGCGAGCTGTCGACTGGGCCAGATCCCGGCTGGTGGTCGAACTTCGCCGGTGCTCTTGCGTGGAAGCGGACATGTCACTACGGTTCGAAAATACACTGTATATTTTTCAGATACACTGTATTGGAGTCCCCGTGGCCCTATCGGACGCTGTCTACTCCGACATGACTCGCGCGAGACGTCTGCTCGAGGAAAGCTCGATCGACGCAATCGTCGTCGCGTGGCCCGAGAACGTTGGCTACGTCTCGGGCTTCTATCACCCGGATCTGCATCTCACGTGGGAACGACTCCACGTAGTCGTCTGGGCCTCGGGGCATGAACCCGTCTTCGTTGTCCCTCGACCGCGCGAGCAGAACTGGATGGCGAACACTTCCCAGCCCTGGGGACCTGACGACCAACGGCCGCACATCGACGACATCCGCGGCTTCGACGGCGAGCACGCCGCTGCGATGCACGTCATCGGCGATGCACTTGAGGAACACGGCATCACTGCCGGCACCGTCGGGGTCGAGTTCCGCTCTGCCCCCTACAGAATCGTCCGCGGTCTCCAGAAGCGGTTCCCGAAACTGACCTTTGCCGACGCTTGGCCGCTGCTCAACGAGATGCGAAAGATCAAGACCGCGGCAGAGGTTGAGCTGATTACTTCGATCAACCAGTTGACCGCGCAGGCCATGGGAAAGGTGCTTTCGACAGTCGAACCAGGCGAGACGGAACGCAGCGTCGCATCGCGGCTCACGCACACGCTGCTCGACGCCGGCGCGGACGAGCTGAGCCACACTGTATTCGGCGGCGACTGCCGGGGTGGCCAATGGCACCCATGGCCGAGCGAGCGCCTCCTTGAGAAAGGCGATGTGCTGCGAGCCGACTGGGGCATCCGCAAGAACGGCTACCGCTCGGACATCGCCAGGACCACAGTCGTCGGTACGGCCAACGCTCACCAGCGTGATCATTTCTCCCGGATCCTCGAGGTCTTCGACATCGTGGTTGACTCCGTGTGCCCGGGCGTGGTGGCTTCGGAGATCTTCCAGTTGGCCAAGAAGAACTACGAGCGGCTCGGACTCGAATTCCGCTGGCCCATAGTGGGGCACGGGATCGGTCTGGTTCTCCATGAAGAACCGCATCTGACCCCCGAATATGACGACCCCATCGTCGAGGGGATGCTCCTGGAGATCGAGCTCGGGTGGGTCGACGAGAACGTCGGTTATCACTACGAAGACCTCGTCCATGTAGGACCCAGCGGCGCAACCTGCCTGACAGGTCAACCAGGAACATGGCGCCTCATCGAGTCGGGAACCAGATGAAGCGCCATCACCATCCGCAACGGCTCCGTCGCCCCACTACCCAGCGCCTCATCCGCCAGCAGCGAACAACCGCGCCACCACCTCAGGCCCCTGCTGCTCCATCACCTCCTGCACCGCCGCATCAGCCGCACTCCTCACCTCCACCGACGACCCGTTTATTCGCCGACGTACCACCCGCGAAGCCCACCACCTCACCGGATGAACCAGCAACCTCGTTTTCGATCTCCCGAAGCCGCGTCCGCCCCCACTCCCTGCTCTTTCCGAACTTCTTCCCCAACGCCGCAGCGCGGTAAGGGGTACCCGCGTCACGAGCACGCCGCGCCTCCCTACGCCCGGCTTCCCGCTTCTGCTCTTCCACATCCGCTGTCGTCAAACCACCCTCAGCCCGGATGTTCAGAAGCCGCATTCGCCCCCACGCTTCGCTCCTTCCGAACATCTTCCCCAAGGTTTCACCGGTGTGCGGCTGGCCAGCGTCCCGAGCACGCCGCGCCTCCGCGAGCGCCGCCTCCCGCAACGCCTCGCTCTCCCGCTCCCGCATCTCGGCCCCGGTCAAACCACCCTCAGCCTGGATCTCCCGAAGCCGCAGCCGCCCCCACTCCGCGCCTTTTCCGAACTTCTTCCCCAACGATCGGCTGGTGTAGGGCTGGCCAGCGTCCCGAGCACGCCGCACCTCCGCGAGCGCCGCCTCCCGCAACGCCTCGCCCTCCAGCAACTCGCCCTGTGTCTCGCCACCCGCACCGCTGTCTTCCGCAGGCCGGATATCCGCCGGCGAATCCCGCAGCACTCCACCCTGGACGGGCGATTCCAGCCCCGCTGCAGGGTCTTCCTGTTCCTGCTCGCCCAACTCCGGCCGAGCCGAAGCGTCCTCAAGCCTGATCTCCTGAAGGCGCTCCCAACCCCACGCCGCGCCCATCTTAAACTTCCTCGCCAACGCCTCACCGTTGTCAGGCTCACCCTCGTCACGGGCACGCCGCGCCTCCGCACGCGCCACCTCGTTGACCGACTCCGCATTGTCACGCCCCTCGACACCGCCCAGCTCCCCGCCCAAATCCACCTTCACCTCGCCAGCCAAATAACGCCCCAACCGATCCCGCAACATCCGAGCACCACCCCAATCCCCCGGACGCGACAACAACCGATGCGCCATCACGACCCGGAACCGGTCCACCCCCTGGAAATCCGGCCCCAAAACCCAATCCGCCTGACCCAGCAACACAGTGACGGCACCCTCACCATTGCGCTCACCGAACGCCCGCAACACCTGATCCGCGGCCTCGAAGGCATCGCGCAACGCAACCAGGCGCCCAGTCCGACCAGGCTCCGAGAACCCCACAGGCCTCTCCGCCACCCGCCCAGCACCCGACATCTCCACGCCCGCCACGTCACCAACCATCGCCTCACCGGCCATAGCAGCCGGCCCGACAACGAACTCATCACCAGCCAGCGGAACCGTGCGCGAATCCGGAATCGGCGCACCATCTCGGCTGATTTCCGCAAGCCGCTCCCGGCCCCATTGCCTGCTCTTTCCGAACTTCTCGGCCAACGTCTCACCGTTGTAGGGCTCGCCCGCGTCACGAGCACGACGCGCCTCCACCCGCGCCGCCTCCCGCACCGCCTCCTGCTCCCGACCCCGCAATGCCGCCCGGGTCACACCACCCTCATCCCTAATCTCAGCAAGCCGCTGCCGGCCCCACACCTCTCGCCGTCGGAACTTCTGTGCCAACGTCTTACCGGTGTGGGCCTCGCCCGCGTCACGAGCACGACGCGCCTCCACCCGCGCCGCCTCCCGCACCGCCTCCTGCTCCTGATCCCGCAAAGTCGCCCGGGTCACACCACCCTCATCCCTAATCTCAGCAAGCCGCTGCCAACCCCACGCCGCGCTCCTTCCGAAACTCTGTGCCAACGTCTCACCGGTGTGGGCCTCACCCGCATCACGAGCACGACGCGCCTCCGCACGCGCCTCCTCCCGCTCCTTCTCCAGAGAAGTCACCCGTGACAAGCCTTCGCTGATTTCCTCAAGCCGCCGGCTGCCCCACCTTTCGCTCTTGCGGAACCTTTGCGCCAACGTGTCAGCGGTGTAAGGCTCACCCGCCTCAAGAGCACGACGCGCCTCCGCGCACGCCACCTTGTTGACCAACTCCGAACTGTCCAGCCCTTCGAACCCGCCCAACCGCGTCCGCACCTCCACCTCCACCTCCAACTCACCTGCCAAGTACCGCCCCAACCGATCCCGCAACACCCGAGCACCGTCCCAATCCCCTGGACGCGACAACAACCGATGCGCCATCACGACCCGGAACCGGTCCACCCCCTGGAAATCCGGCCCCAAAACCCAATCCGCCTGACCCAGCAACACAGTGACGGCACCCTCACCATTGCGCTCACCAAACGCCCGCAACACCTGATCCGAAGCCGCTAAGGCATCCCCCAAGCCATCAGGGCCAGACCAATAAGGCTCCGCCAGCCCCGCAGCGCTCACCACCTCCGGACCGGCACCCGACAACCCTGAATCCGCCATATCACCGACCATCGATTCAGGACCCCACGACCACCCTTCAGCCGCCATCAAAGGGTCACCCTCCAGCACACCCTCACCGCCGGCAAACTCATCACCGGTGAGCGCTTCACCCACCGACGCCCCGACCGGTCCCAATTCCGCGAACGCCAAGGCACTCTCATCGGCCGTAACATCCACCAAACCGTCGCTGCGCAACCGCTCCACCAACCTCGCAGCATCACTCACCCGCTTCCGCAGCGCCACGACATCCACACCATCAAACCCACGCTCGGCCAATGTCTGCGACCAGTGCTCCACCCGCTCCCCCAACCCAGGCATATAACCGGCCGGCGCACCAACCAAAAGCCGCCGCAACGAATCAACCAAACCACCCAACTCGGCAACCAACCGCGACCGCTCAGCAACACCCGCCAACAACCCCTCAACGGCCAACGGATCAAACACCGACTCAATCGCCAACGGATCAAACACCGACTCAGCGGAAACCGGATCAAACACCGACTCAACCGCCACCGGATCAAACGCCCACGCCATCGGATCATTCGCCGACTCAGCGGCACGCTGCGCCTCCGCACGCGCCTCCTCGCGCAACGCCTCCTGGCCCTGCGCCCGCACAGTCCCTCCAGTCGCACCATCTTCGGCCCTGATTTCCCTGAGGCGGGCCTTACCCCACCACGCACTCCTTCCGAACTTCCTCCCCAACGCCGAACCGTTGGAGCGCTCACCCGCGTCATGCGCGCGCTGCGCCTCCGCCCGCGCCGCCTCCCGCTCCCGCCGCTGCTCCCGCCGTTCCTGCTCCAGCAAAGCCGCGTGTGTCACCCCACCCTCATCGCTGATCTCCGCAAGCCGCCTTCGCCCCCATCCCCCGGTCCTACCGAACTTCTTCCCCAACGCTTCACCGCTGTATGGCTTACCCGCGTCTCGACCACGCCGCGCCTCCACACGCGCCTCCTCGCGCAGCTGCTCCGCGTTTTCGAGCCTTTCGGCCGTCGGGCGGCCCGGCCCCGCGGTCCTGCGCGCAGCACCCTCATCGACCGAATCATCGGGAAGGCCCCGCTTGCGGCCACCAGCGTCACTGACCGACACCGTCCCGCTGATAACGGCATCAGTGTCCTCATTAGACACCGGTATCCGCGACCCACCCTGACCCGAAAACTCACCGCCCGCACCCGGTGCGGAATAAGACTGCTCACCCCCCACCGCCGCCGCCCCCTCAGCAACAGTCGACACCGTCCCCGCCACATCCCACCCAGAACCCACCGATCGCTCAACAACCGCCGGATCGAATCCCCACGTCGCCAAATCATGCGCCAACTCCCCAGGACTCGGATCAAAACCCCACGTCCCCAATTGATCCGTCCACTCCGGCGCGTCCGGATCAAACCCCCACGTCATCGGAATATCCGGCGACCCCCCACTCACCCCACCATGACTACCCTGGCCACCGTTCGCGAACTCCTCAAGCCCCGGCAAGTCCGCCAACGGATCCTCCCCCGCCCCAGCACGAACACCCAACCCCGAGCCCCTACTACCCAGCCTGGCCGCCAACTCCCGCGAAAACCGCACCGCAGCCCCACGACCGAACTCCCCCACCCGCGCCGCCACCAACGCCACCACATCATCCAACGACACACCCACATCCCCCCGCGCCAACGCCACGACATCATGCGTCCCCTGCACAATCCGGGACGCCACCGCACGCGACCCACCCAGTTCCCTGGCCCGCGCAACCTCCCCATGAAGGTCCGACTCCGACCAGTTCGCCACACCCGCCGAATCCGCCCCGTCCTCCGCGTCCCCCTGTACACCCTCCCCATCGCCCGAGGTATCCGTCGCCGTCGAGTCAGCCACCGCCTCAGCACCACGCCCCTTCTCGGTCGACCCCCCAACCGCCGACTCCACCACGCCCTTCGGAACAGCGGACGACGAACTCGCCAACGCACCCAGAGATCCGTGCCCCTCACCGACCTGCACCGGCGCCTGAACCGACCCCGGCCCACCCACCGGACGAGGACGAGACCCATCCGCACCAAAACGCATCCACCGCGGACCACGACGACCCCGAGCCGGCATTAACGCAACAACATCACGCCCCATTCCCCGCGCCGCCTCCGACGCCTGAGCAGGCGACACCACCACACCACCAGCAGGCGAACCCTCCCCCGGCACCAACACCACCGGCCCCGCATCCACATCCCCCACCTGAACACGCACAAACTCCGCAAACCCGCCCCCAGACACCACATCCACCGGCACCGACACCCGCACCGCATCCCCCGGCAACCCCACCGGCCCCGCACCCAACACCGCATCACCAAACGACGCCACGTCCGACGACCCCGATGACAGCGACAACTCCGGCACACCATCACCCGCACGACCCGAATTCCCATTCCCAGCAACCGAATCCGCACCAGAGCCCGACTCCGCCCCAGGAACAGCCCCGTCACCCCACACAGACCCCTGACCCGCCAATCCCACCCCACCACCGGACCCCGGAACCACATCACCCGCAGACGAAGCCACCCCCGAACCCACAGCGCCCGAAGACACACCAGGCACATCAGTCGCGCCCGCCGACGGACCATCCACCAACGGGGCAGGAACCTGGACCGTGGGCTCCCCCGCGAACGAGCCGGGAGCGGTGTGGCCGTCACCAGAAGGCAAGTCGGCAAGGACATTCCCCGGCGTCACAACACCATCGGAAGCCAGCGAACCACCTGAATTGAACGAATCCGACCCCGGCGCCGACGGAAAATGCTCCACCGACCCACCAGGACCGCGTGGACCAGACGAGTCAGCGCCGACCTGTCCGCCACGCGAAGGTGAATCGGCGCGGGAATCCCCTGACGTCACCCCACCACCAGCAACCAGCGGACCACCCTGCTTGATCGAACCCGACCCCGGCTCCGAATGCCCCACCGACCCACCAGGACCGTCCACACCAGACGATTCAGGACCAACGCGATCGGCACCAGCAACCGGGCCATACGCCGGCGGCGGCGTACCAACACGCGAATCCCCCGTCCAGACCGCACCACCAGAACCCGGCGAACCACTGCCATCACCCTGAGACGGGCTATACGCCGGTGGCGGCGTACCCGGCCTAGCCTGCCCCCGCAACACATCCGGATCCGCCACATCACCCTCACCCCACGATGTCGTACCCCTCGGCGTCACAGACACCCCAGACCCAACGCCTCCACTCACGACGCCACCTGCATCCACACCCCTGGGCTCACCACCAGGCGTATCCACACCACCGCTAGGCGGAGTCACCGCGGTACCCGGCACCGAGTGCCCTGATCCCGGACCGTCCGCCAACGGCGCACCCGGGGACGGAGACAGACCAGCCGTTTCCTCCCTGTCCGCCGCGCCGTCTCCACCCCGCGGGCCGCCGGTACCGCCACCAAGCGGCGCCTTTTCGGGGCCGGAGCCAGCAGGCTGGATAGCCGAAGTCACCGGAATGCCCGACGCCACCGAACCCGGTGCCGAACCCGGTGCCGAATCCGGTACCGAGTCCGAACCCGGACCCGGGCCACCGGCCCGTGTCCAGGAAGGCACCGACACCCCGGAATCCACCTCAGGCACAGCCTCCTGGAAGCCGAGCTTCTCGCCCGTCTGCGACCCGGAGTCGGTCTTCAACTCCTCAGTCGTACCCGCGTCCAAGTCCGTGTCCGTGTCCGCACCGCCGGAATCCTTCTCCCCATCGGCGGCTTCCCGGGCCCGGCCCGCCGGAGTCAACTCACCCCGCACCGCTAGGCCCATCAGGTTCCCGATCCCGGAGCCGATCGCCTCCGACAGCCCGGCGGTGAACGAGAACGGATTCCACTGCGCCCCCTGACCACTGATCGCCCCATACCCGGCCTCGCCAAACATCTCCGTCAAACCCTCCTCAATCGACTCCCCCAACCCCCCACCAAACCGCGCCGCCCACGTCCCCCGCACCGACATCCCCGTGTAATCCTCAATATTCCTCGACACCACATCGGCAAACTTCGCCATCGACCCCACCGGAAACTGCTCCGCATGCTCCTCCACCACATTCCGCACCGCCGCCTCCAACACCTCCTTATCCACCTCATCACCCAGACCCCGCACCAACACCTTCGTCACCGCATTCCCCACCACATTCCCCAACGCCGACAACGGCAACGCCAACAACCCACTAAACGCCCCCACCCCCGCCGCCATCTCCGAAGTCTGCGCATCCCACTTATCCCGCGTCCCCAACGCAAACTGCAACCCCTGAGCACCCGCATCCATCAACACCTGCAACCCCACCCCCACCACCTGACCCATCGCCAAACGCATGAACAACTGACCCCACCACCGCGACAACAAAAACCGCATCACCGCAAACCGCGCCGCCAACCACGCCATACTCGCCCCACCAGTGGGACCCGCCATCGCCACCGCCCACGCAATCTCCGCCAACAACAACACCAACCCACCCACCGTCACAAACTTCAAATACTGCACCTGCAACGCCAAATTCCGCACAAACCCCGCCAACTCCCGCAACCCCCCACCACCGGCCTCCAACACCGGAGAAAACCCCGCCGACCGCTCCGCGAACCGATCCGCCGCCTTACCCGAAAACCCACCCCGCACGCGCCCGACCACGTCCTGCACCGCCGGAGCCAACATCTCCACCACCGCCGCATCCGACTCCAACCGCTCCGCCACCGCGAACAACGCATCCTCATCCGCATCCGTCATGTCCTCACCGGTCAACACCTGAAAAAGCCGCCTCACCTCCACCGGCACCATAAGCGACATACAGTTGCACCCAATCAGCTCACACTCGGGCTAGGCCGAAAAGACCATCGCGCCGGTAGTATGAGCCAGCCTCGCCTCTCTGCTAAACCGTCACCCCCCACATGTACAGCAATGATGCCCGTTAGTCGTTAAAATCTCGGGAATTCGGGCAACAGGCCGCCCCTCTATCAGAAGGTCACCGCGCGGCGGTGTCAGTCGGAGACACACTCCCCGTGCGGGCCGGGCGGTGGAGTGCTAGGACAGCGTCAGTCAGTGCGATCCGAGTCCGCCCGCCGACTCCGCTGCCGTCTGGATAGGATCGACGTGCTGAGCGTCGGACGGGAGTCACTGCCGTGGGAGGACACCGTTGCCGAATTCTTATCCGGACCCCCGACCGTCGAGAACGCGGACGGCTCTGCTGTCCGCCACGCGTGACGTCGTCCAGCGAAGTGGCGGAGAGCAGGTAACGGTCCGCGACATTGCCAGGACGGCGGGGGTCACACGGGTCACCTTCTATCAGTATTTCCAGGACCGCGACGACGCGATTCTGCAGTGTGGCCTCGATATGCTCGCCGCAGCTATGGACGCGTCCGTGTCTGGGCGTCCGCGTGGGCTGCGGCCGGGGATGTCGTCGCTCCTCGACGAGTTGGCGACCAACGCGACCTTTCACGAGCGTTTGTTCGGCGGCCCGACCGGGGTCGCCGCCACCATGTCGCTCGTGGACCTTTTGGCATACGAGTTCGCCTGGGTGGTCGACGCCGCGCCGACCACGCTCCGATTCGCTGCGGGCGGCGCGGTGTCGGTCTTCGTGCAGTGGCTGATGGACCGGGGCCGACAACCGGCGGCGGATGTCGTCGCCGAGGTGGTCGAGGCGATCAGTGCGGTCGCCGGACCCGGTCTGCACGAGCCAACAGCTCCCGACAATGCCTCGCCCCCGGCGTGGTTACGGCCCAGCTGAGGACGACCGCCCGCGAGGCACGCCGCCAAAATTTGCTCGAGCAAGTTTAATCGACCTCGGCGAGGAGTTCGTTCGCGGCGATGAACGAGGACTTCCACGCGGCCAACATCGCAAGATTGAACACCTCGACGATGTCCTCGAGCGGTATGCCCCGGCTGAGGGCGCTACGGATGTGGGTTCCCGCGTCGACGAGGTTCGGCGCTACGACATCCGCGGCGATGATCAGTAACTCGGTGAGCCGCTCGTCGAGCAGGGCGACGGCCGAAGCCATGTAGTCGTGGTAGGCCGCGAAGAAGACGGGATCGAGGCGCATGAAGCCTCGCCAGTTCTTCGAGCGGAATCCCCGTCGGCGTTCGAGCCCGGCGTTCGCGGCTTCGACGCCTTCGGGATCCTTTTCCGGGATGAGTCCGAGTTCGATCGCGATGGCGAGGAACGAGTCGCCCGGCTTGCCGTAGGTGTGCGAGCCTTGCCCGCCCCCGAGGAGAATGACTCCGAGAATCTGGTCGCGCGTGGCCCCGGCCGATCTGGCCTGCCGGAGTCGGAAGCGAACACCGTTGGTGTCGTAGAACTGGATGGACACAGCGATTCCGAGAAGGACCAGTTCTCGTTCTACGTCGCTGAGTCTTTTGTTGCGGAGACCGGTTCGGCACATCTTTTCGAAGGCGGCGGCCACTTCGCCGGGTAGCGCTTCGATGACCTCCTCGTGGTTCTCCTGCAGCGGGACGATGGGCGACTCGATTGAATTCACTTCCGGCCTTTCCCTGATTGCATTCATTGCTGCTTGTAGGCGTCGTAGAACTGGGGGAGCATGGACGGGCTGAGCGACAATCCGCCGACGGAGCGTTGCCAGCCCATGATCTGTGCGTTCTCGTACACAGGCAGCATGAGAGCGTCGGCGAGGATCTTTTGTTGAATCTTCTGGTACGTGGCGTTTCGCTGAGCGACGTCGGGTTGGGCGCGTTCCTCGTCGATCAAGGCCGGGATCCCTGCTGATGTCAGTGTGGCCTGGTCCGGGTAGTACGACGACAGGACCAGCCACAGCTGGTCAGGGTCCGAGGCGGTCGACGACAGGACGAACATGCCGGTGCCCTCGGACCTGGCCGCATCGAGGAACTGGCTTCGGGCGACATCGTTGATGGTCACCTCGATACCTACGTCTTTCAGGTCCTGCTGGTAGAGCTGGGCCAGGTCGGCCTGGAACGAGCCGTTCCACTCCGAGGACAGCACCAGGGTGTAGGCCAGTCGCTGCCCGTTCCTCTGGCGGATGCCGTCGGGCCCCGGGGTCCATCCGGCGGCGTCAAGGAGCCGACGAGATCGAGCGGGATCGTGGGCCATGAGTGCGGACTCGTCGGAGTGGGCTGCCAGAGCGCTGGTGATCGGGCTGGTGGCGGGCTGATAGAGGCCGCCCAGGACGGTCGTCACGTTCGTGTCGATGTCGACTGCGTGCAGGATCGCCTGACGCACCGGCTGTTCGCCGAGCCCGGCGAGTTTCGTATTGAACAGAACACTTCCCGACATCCCGGGGGCTGATGCGTGCCCGACCGCGGTGTTCCCGCGGGTGAGGTTGGGCGCGTCCTGTGCGGCCAGATCGATACTCGCGTCTACCTGGCCGGAGCGAAGAGCGCCCGCGCGGACGTTGCTGTCGGGAATGACCTTGGCTTCGATCGCGTCGAGATATGCCTCCCCACGGTGGGATGCGCTCTCCGGCGCCCAGTCGTAGCCCGGGCGTTTCTTCAGGACCGCGCCGGTACTCGGATCAAAGGATTCGAGGGTGAACGGCCCGCTGCCGATCACCTCACCCAGGCAGCGCGCGCCCGGCGCTTTCTTCGTGGTACCCGCGCTGAGCATGCTCAGGGCCGGGGTGTAGGTGCCGTTGAGGAACTGAGCGGATGGCTTCGAAAAGCGCACGACGGCGGTGTAGTCATCGAC
The DNA here is from genome assembly GCF_014203395.1 of Saccharopolyspora phatthalungensis. Classification (NCBI taxonomy): domain Bacteria; kingdom Bacillati; phylum Actinomycetota; class Actinomycetes; order Pseudonocardiales; family Pseudonocardiaceae; genus Saccharopolyspora; species Saccharopolyspora phatthalungensis. The sequence continues at coordinate 124,643 of NZ_JACHIW010000003.1, read as the reverse complement.
GACGTCGGTTCCCTTGTAGGCCGCCAGGAATGTGGAGCCGCGGTAGGCGCGTGCGGCGAGGGTGTTCTTGATGTAGTCGAAGTTGGCCTTGACCACTGTGGCGTCGAACGGGGACCCGTCGCTATAGGTGACTCCTCTGCGGAGGTGGAAAGTGTAGATCGTCGCGTCGGCGTTCACCGACCACGAGCTCGCCAGCCAGGGTTCGATCTGCTTGGTCGTGGCGTTCTGGTTGGTGAGTGAGTCTGCGATGGCGCGGGTGAATCCGTCTTCGTTGACCGATCCGGACTGCTGTTGTGGATCCATGCAGGTGGCGGTCCGGATGGCGACGGTAAGGGTCCCGCCGGGACGGGGTGTCGTCGCGGCGGCTGCGTCCTGCGAGCCGTCGCCGGCCGTGCAGCCGGCGACGGTGAGAACGGCGATGCATGCGCTGATCACGGCGAGCAGCCAGTGGGGGCGTCGAGTCGTCACGTCGTTGTCTCCCTCGGCTACGGGCGGGTCAGGAAGGAGTCGGATCGGGGAACAGCGGCGAGCAGCTCCCGGGTGTAGGCGTGTCCGGGCTGGTCGACTAGTGCGGTGGTCTCGCCGCTGTCGACGATGCAGCCGGCGTGCATCACATAGGTGCGGTGGGCGATCTGGCGGACCACGGCAAGATCGTGCGAGATGAACAGGTAGGACACCCCGAGGTACCGCTGCAACTGGGCGAGCAGTTCCAGAATTTGTGCCTGCACGGTGGCGTCGAGCGCCGAGACCGGCTCGTCGCAGATCACCAGCTGGGGTTGAAGTACGAGAGCGCGGGCGATCGCCACCCGCTGACGTTGACCCCCGGAGAGCTCCGCGGGTCGTTTGCGCAGCACCGATGTCGGCAGCCCGACCCGATCGATCATCGCCGCGACCGTGCGGGCACGTTCGGAACGCGTGCCACGGCGTTGCACGTCGAGGGGCTCTTTGACCAGGTCGGCGATGTCGTGGTGGGGATCGAGACTGGCGTAGGGACTCTGGTACACCATCTGTACTCGAGGCCGGAAGCCTCGTAGTGCTCGGCCGGTCAACCGGGACGCCTCGATCCCTGCCACTTCGACCGATCCGGTGGTCGGTTGTTCCATTCCCTGCACGATGCGGCCCAAGGTGGATTTGCCCGATCCCGATTCGCCGACCAGGGCGACGGTCTCCGCGTGGCCGATCGTGAGCGAGGCGTCGGTGAGGGCGTGCACGGGGCCGTGTCGACCGCGTCCACGGAACGTCTTGCTGACCCGGTCGACTCGCACGAGCGGAGCCTCGGCGGTGCCGGTAGTCGGTTGCGCGAGCCGGGTGCTCGTCATCGACGGTGCGGAGCCGAGCAGTCGGGCGGTGTAACTGCCCGGCGGTGCAGCTGCGATCTCGGCCGGTGTTCCCAGCGCCACGACCTCGCCGTGGTGGACCACGGCGATCCGGTCGGCGCGTTCGAGGGCAACGCCGATGTCGTGGGTGATCAGCAGTGTCGCTACGTCGCGCTGACGGACAGCCTCGCCGATAAGGTCGAGAATGCGGGCCTGGACGGTGACGTCCAGCGCCGAGGTCGGTTCGTCGGCGACCAGCAGCGACGGTTCGGAGATCAGTGCTGCGGCGATGAGAGCACGCTGCCGCATCCCACCTGACAGCTCGTGCGGATACTGCATCGCTACCCGGCCGGCGTCGTTCAGGCCGACTGCTCCGAGCAAGGCCACCACCCGCGGCAGCCACTCCGACTTCGGCGTCCGATGATGGACGCGCAGGGCCTCGGCGACCTGGACGCCAATGCGCTTTACGGGATTCAGCGCCATCATCGGGTCTTGCGGCACCAGACCGATCTTCGAGCCGAGCAGCCGCCGACTCGATGCTCTTCCCAGTGTTGTCGTCTCCTGGCCGTCGAGCCGGATCGAGCCACCCGTGATCTTCCCGGTCGGTGGCAGCAGACCGATGGCGGCGTGGGCCAGGGTGCTCTTGCCGGAGCCTGACTCGCCCACGACCGCGAGCAGTTCGCCCGCATGCAGGCTGATCCCGACATCGCGCAGGACAGGGGTGGTAGCACCTGCGACCTCGTAGGCGACGTCTAGACCGCGCACCTCGAGGACGGGCCGGTTCGTCGAGTCCTTTGTCATGATCGGTGCCTCCGCAATGCGTGCGACAGAGTGTTAGCGGAAATGACGAGCACTGCGATCACGAGCCCGGGGGCCGCGGCCAGCCACCATGCTTGGCTGAGGTAGGCCTGCCCGGTGGAGACCATGGCGCCCCACTCGGCAGTCGGTGGTGGCGCCCCGAAACCGAGGAAGCTCAGTGCGGCGATGGCAAGGACGGCTTGCCCGAATTCGACCACCGCGAGCGCCGCGACGGGCACCATCGTGGGAAACAGCACGTGGCGGCGGACAGCGAACGGGCCGGTCGCGCCGAACGAGCGGGATGCCTCGACATAGGTGGTCTCCCGCAAGGTGACCACCTCGGAGCGGGCCACTCGGGCGACCGTACCGACGAGCGCAATTCCGACGGCGAAGGACAGCTGGACCGACCCGAAGCCGGTGATCGTGACTAGCAACATGGCTAGCAACAGCACCGGGAACGCCTGCAGGACGTCGACGACGCGCATGAGAACGGCGTCGACACGACCGCCGGCGTAACCGCTGACCAGGCCGATCAACAGACCACCGACGAGTCCGACGGCGACCGCGAGCAGCGTGGCCTGCAGGGTCAGTGCGGCTCCGCTGACTACCCGCGAGAAGACATCTCGTCCGAGTTGATCGGTACCGAACCAGTGATTCCAACTCGGCGCGGCCAATGCGTTCGCCGGATGGGCCCGCAGCGGATCGTAGGGACTCATCGGGCCCGGCAGAAACGCCCAGAGAACGATGATCGCAATCACGGCGACCGCGAGAACGACCGCGGGCCGCCGGAAAAGCACCGTCGCCGCTGTCCACCGGGCCGGGCGTGGCGGATCCGGTTGCGCCGTTCTCACCTGCCCTGGGGCCGGCGGGTGGTTGTTCTCGGTCGGCGTGGTGGAATCGGTTGTCGTCATGTCAGTGCTCCGTCCGCGGTGGCGGTCCTTCGCCGACTGGGGGCGGTCGCGCCGGTCAGCCGTACCCGCGGATCCAGCAGGGGGTAGGCGAGGTCGACCACCAGGTTGATCCCGGCGTAGACAACCGCGATCACGAGGATCAGGGCGAGCACAACCGGGATGTCCTTCTGCAGCACAGAGGTGTGCAGCAGCGAGCCCAGACCGCGGCGGCCGAACACCGTTTCTGTAATCGTGGAGAACGCGAGCTGACTGGCCACGACGATGCCCAGCACCGTGATGGTCGGCAGCAGCGCATTGCCCATCGCCTGCCGCACTAGCACACGACGATCGCTGGCGCCGCGACTGCGGGCGATCTCGACGAACGGTTCCCGCAGCGTTGTTCGCAGCGATGCGGCGAACACCTGGGCCACGTAAGCACTTCCCGGCATCGCCAGCGTGACGGCCGGGAGCACCAGCGAGGCAAACCCGCTGTTACCCGCGGCCGGAAGCCAGTTCAGCTGGAACGAGAGCACCTGCATGAGCAGCAACGCAACCCAGAACGTGGGGAGCGAGGCGCCCAGCGGAGGCAGCATCGTCATCAGGCCCCGCAGCCACTTGGCGCGCACCGTGCACGCCGAGGTCCCGAGTGCGACACCGATGACGACCGACAGCACGGCCGCCAGCAGCACGACCTGCGTGGTGCTCCCGAGGGCGGACACGAGCACCTCCGAGACACGTTCGTGTGTCAGGAAGCTCGTTCCCAGATCGCCGTGCAGCACCCCGCCCAGAAACCCCACGTATTGCATCCACAGTGGACGGTCGAGGCCATATTCGGCGCGCACCCGCGCCAAGTCCTCGGGGCTGATCGCCACGCCCGCACTTCCGCCGCTCAACATCAGTTCGGCGGGGTCGCCCGGCATCGCGTAGAGAACGATGAAAGCGATCGTGACCACGGCCCACACCACGAGTAGGGCCTGCCCTATGCGACGGAGGACGTATCCCACTTGCATACCCGTGCTCCTGATCTCTCGGTGCCGCTCGCCGCGTGCAGCCGGACACACTTCCAGTCCACGGCTGCCGCCTAGCCCCACCCGCGGCTTGACTACTGAAGACCGTCCACAAGCGTCAGCGACCGAGCCGCTACCCAGCATGACGTGTAGTTTCTTACGCGTGTATGGTTGCGGGTGCAAGATTGGCACCGCGTGTCGCGCTGCGCAAGCAGTAGACCGATCCGTAACACTCTCGAAATCATTAGTTGATGTGCGGCTACGTCGCCGTCAGCTCAGTACAAGGAGCCGGACGCGTGATCTCACAGGACCACGAGACCAAATACCTCGACCTCATGGGTGCCGATTACACGGACGCCCACGCAGCCCTCGAGCAAGAGGTGGAGGATTTCAGCACACTTTCTCCGCAGACCCGCGAGCTCGTGCTCATCGCAACGTATTCCGCCATCACGCTTTTTGATCGAGACAGCGTCCGTCACCACGTTGCACGCGCACTCGACCTCGGTGTCGAACCATCGGCCATCCGCGCCGCTTTCGTCGTCGGCGCCATTGGCAGCCACAGCATGACCGAGGTCGTCCCCGTGCTCGTGGACGAGATGGCCACCGAGGGCTATCATGGCGAGCTCGACTCGGATCCGGACGCGGCCGATGAGCTCCGAGCGTGGGTGCAGGCAACCAGGGATTTCTACTCTCCCGTCTGGGACGGGGTGGTCGCCATGCATCCTGCCTACGTCCGTCGGTACCAGAAGCTCATGTCGGTACCGCTCGGCGTCGACGCCAAGATCCAGGAGCTACTGATCATCGCGGTCGACGCGGCAACCACGCACCTGAACGTCAGCGGTGCTCGGGTCCATATCCGCAAGGCGCTGCGGATCGGCGTCAGTCCACGCGACATCCTGTCGGTGATTGAGCTCGTCAGTCTTGTCGGATACCGAAGCGCTCACATGGGTACCGATGTCCTCGGGCAGGAGCTCGAGCGCAGAGCAGTACAGCATTGATTGTCGCAAGCCCGTGAGACCCAGAATTTTGGGCTCCGGCAAAGTCGTTCTGGCTTGTCCGGGGGTGATTCCGTAGAGGGTCAGTGGCCGGGTGTGGTCGCGGGCGGTGTGGCGTAGGGCTTTGGCGATGTTGGTGTGTCCGGCCAGGCGTAGGGCGCTGATTGCCAGATTGCGCAGGGAGGACATCGCTCTGGGTGCGTTGCCGGTACGGATTTGGGAGTGGTCACCGGCGTCGAAGTGGGGCACGGTACCGACTTCGTCGGAATGGCAGGGATTGCTCGATGCGCTGCGCGGCGACGGAGTCCAGTGGGCCCGTCGACTGGAAGCTGCCTTGCCTGCCATCGAGGACCTTTCGGCCGTGGTCAAGCCCGCCGATCCAGCGGGCCTGATCATGTGTCATCTGGATTTCACGCCGAGCAATGTCCTGCAGAACGAATCGGGCCGGTTGATGCTGCTCGACTGGGAGCTGGCAGGTCCGGGCTCTCCCGAGCACGAACTGGCTCTCGTGGTCAAGAACTGGAGTGCTCGCGCGAACCAACCGAGACCGGCTATCAGGGCAATGATGAGCGCATTACCGAGACGCCGGCGGAACCTCCTGCATTCGCGGGCTCTCCTCCTTCAGCGCCTACCTGGGGGCGAAGATCAACCACCTGTACACGCAGGGCACGGTCGAAGCGACATGGCCATTCGCATCCACGACGTTTCGCCCAGGCAAGGCTGGCCCGGCACGCTGGTCGAGATCACGGGCGAAGGCTTCGATCCGCACCGCGCCTCCAACACAGTGATCGTCGGCAACCGCCCCGCGCTGGTCGTCCGCGCCTCGCCCCAGCGGCTGCTCGTGATGGCCGCCGAGGATGCCCGCACCGGCGAGATCCGCGTCGAGGTCGGACCCGAGAGCGCCGACGGCCCCGCCTTCGAGCTGCTGCCCTATCCCGAGGAGCACGGCTGGGTCGCCCCCGCCGCGCCGCGCTTCGTCCACGGCCCGCAGAACGGCACGCCCTCGGTCAACGTCCAGAACCAGCGGGTCCTCGTCCTGTCCGTCTTCCCGACCGACCAGGCCCCGCTCGGCCCGCCGGTTTCCCCGACCCGCTGCCGGCGCTCGATGCCAAGTTCGCGCAGGTCGCCGACTTTTGGCGCGGCGCCACCTACGGCGCGCCGCTACACCGTCCAGGTCCTCACCGGCGGGAGCCCCCACGCGGCCGAAACCGAATCCGAGACCCGCGACGTGGACCTGTAATGGCATCCAATCGGAATCAACTATCTAGTCGATCCGCCCGGGCGGATCGACTCTTCTACCCGCATGACCAACGAACAGCCACGGGAGTTCGGGTTGGTTGTGGTGCGCGTGTTCGGGCGCAGCTCGCGGTAGCGCAGGATGAGGGTGGCGAACGGTTCGGGCACCTGGGCGGCGGGATTCCGCGAAGGCCGGTAGAGCTAGGCGAGGGATGAGGACTCAGGCGTCCGAGTCAGAGTCGCTGTTCTGGTCCCATGAGTACTTCCCGGCCCGGGTGAAGCTGATGTAGGTGCCGCCGGCCTTCTGCACCGTTTCATGGAGGTACCCGGCATACTCCGAGACGCTCTTGTCCTCGTAGCTGGCCATCCCCTTGTTTGCCGCTTTGCTCGGCCACAGCGGGCCCGGGTAGACCTTGAGGTTGCCTCCGTTGACCAGTTCCGCGTCGACCACCGCGTAAAGCTGTGAGTAGCAGACGACGCAGGGACGTTTGATGCCGACAGTCATCTTCGGGTCGAAACCAGAGAGTTGGCCCAGCCGACGTTCCGCGTGCAACCCGTCGTCGGCCTTCGACACGTCCTCGGGGACCTCCACCTTCTTGGAAGCGATCTCGGCGTAGTCTCCGGTGCCGTCGTTGGCCACCCGCTCCCTCAGTTTGCCGACGTGCCGGGAGAAGCGGTCGGTCGCATCTGTCTCCTGCTTGCCGAGGTCGGCGACGAGAGCCTTCGCGAACTCCTCGCCCGTGTTGTGCTTCTCGGCCAGTTCGCCCAGCTGCGTGTTGTGCTTGTTCTGGTTGGCCGAGATGTACATCGTGCCGCCGATGACGGTCGCCTGGACCTCCTCCGCTTTGTTGGAGGGATTCTTCCGGTCCAGGTAGTCCTTCGCAAGCGTGGAGATCCATCGCATGCTCTGCATGGTCCGGTTGTTCTTGTAGGACTTCGGCTTCCGTATGTTGCTACTGCCCCCGTAGATCTGCTCGACTTTCGTGGCGGCGGTCTTCTCGGTCTCCTCCGGTGCGCGCGTGAGATGGAGGGTCAGGCTCTGCCCGCCGCCGTGCGTCTTCCACCCCAATCTGCCCGTGAGTTCCTTGATCAACAGTTCCTTTACCTGGCTCTGTCCACCGCCCTTCCCCTTGTCGGTCTTCGCCCTCTTCGCCTTGGGCTCCTCGGGCTCCCCGGTCTCCTTGGTCTCCTTGGGCATCCGTTGCACCGGTAGCTCGGTGACAGACCGGTCGGCGTGTGCCGCCTGCGCCACGCTGCGCTGGAGCGGCTGGGGCTCGCTCATCGCGCGTCGCGCGTTCGTCTCCGCCTCGCGCTCGAAGCGGTCGGACGGGTCGGAGACGCTGAGGCCCGAGCCGTTGTCGGTGCCGGAGACGGGCCCCTGACGCTGCTGGATCACGTGGGTCAGCTCGTGCGCGAGGGTGTGCTTGTCGCCATCGCCGATGACCACGTGGTGGCCCGAGGTATAAGCGCGGGCGCCGAGCTCTGCGGCGGAGGTCCTGGCGGCGGTGTCGTCGTGGATGCGGACATCCGAGAAGTCGGCGCCGAGCCGGGACTCCATATCGGTGCGGGTGGAGTCGTCCAGGGGCCGGCCGGCGCTACGGAGAACGTCGTGAACGCAGGAGCGCTGCACTGCGGCCCGTTCAGCCTGCTCGTGGCCGCAGTCGGCGACCAACCGGGCTTTCCTCTCCGCCTGTAGTGGCTGACGCAGGGGCGCACCAGGTGAGGGCACGACGTCGCCGATCTCCGATCCTGACGTCGCCGGGGCACTGCGCACACCTGGCCGCTGGCCGACCAGTATGAACGTGGCCACGTCGCGGACCACCGCACTCGCCCCAGCCCTCCCGCCCGCCGACCGCGCGGAGGGAGTCCGGCCACGAGCCCGCGAGGCCCCAGTCTTCTCCTTCTCTGCCTGCACCAGTTGAACACGCGTGGTGGCCGCCATGATGCGTCGTCCCCTTCCACTCCCATACACGTCGGTCAGGAAATTTCGTGGTGCCAACCCAGGACGCTGTCCTTCAGTGGACCAGGCTGCGGGCGGGAAGCACACCGCCCTACAGGTATGCCTAGGTGGCTGATGTTTTCGCCTGGCGACGACATTTCGTGATAGATGATCAAGTTGTGCGGTTGGATCATGCTTTTGCCGGTGACCGGCCGGGGCCCGGTGGGCCTGCGTACGCTTGAGCGATCGTCATCCATTGCTGCGCTATTTCGCCGCTGGCCGCGATCGCCACGTCGGTGGGGTGTCGGCGCCGGGTGACGAGTAGGCAGAAGTCGAGTGCGGGAGCACGAACGCGATTGGAGGCGTCTTCGGGTCCCCAGACCCATTCGTCGCCGTTCGGAGCGAGGAGTTCCACGCGTACCGGTGTGTCAGGAGCGGGAAGGTCGTTGATGGTAAAGGCGAATGCCATGGTGCGGATGCCGAGATGAGCGATGTGGCGGAGACGGGCGGTGGGTTCGCGGTCGACGTGGAGCGCGTCGGCGACATCCTGGCCGTGCGCCCAAGTCTCCATGATCCGAGCTGTGACCATCGATGCAAGCTTCATCGGAGGGCCGAACCACGGGAGTCGAGCGTCCAGGTCGGCGACGGACGCGGCGTGCAGTAATCGGTGGCGTCCGCGGCGCCAGCGGGCGAGAAGCAGGTGGGGATGCTCCCGGGCACCTTCGGCGGCTTCCGCTTCCACCAGACCGTTTGATGCTGCCTGGAGTCGGCTGCCGAACTCCGCCGGGTCGGTAACAGCGGTGATGGCCCAGTCATCCGTGCTCGCCAGGTGCGAGACCTGGTGTGCGATCGTCCACCCTTCGGCGGGCGTGAGCGTGGCCCACGCCGCCGGATCGAGATGGCGCACCATCCGGTCCAGCTCATCGCCTTCAATGCGTAGGTCGGTGAGGATTTCCTCGAGTGTCGGCATGGACGCTCCGTTTTCTCGGCTGTGATGGTGGCGGCTGGCCCCGGGAGAGCGGCGTACAGGCCGTGCGGCACATCAGGCCTCCACCTTCCACAGACACTTTTCGTCGTCGCCGGTGGTGAGTTCAGGAGAATTCGTGTGCGCGTCCGACAACGAACCCGCCGTCCTGGGAAGGAAAACCAGCTGCAGCAGGCCGTTTTGCACGGCGAGGTCCGAACTCGCGTCCGAGCTTGCGAAGCAGCCGCGTGTTCAGGAAACCTCGCGCCGGTCGAGCAGGTGGCCCATTCGGTGTTGTTTGGTGGCCAGGTAGCTAAGGTTCGCTGGAGCGGCACCGACTGCGAGCGGCACCCGCTCCAAAACCGAGATTCCGCCAGTATCGAGGGCGGCTACTTTGGTCGGATTGTTGGTCAGGAGCCGGACATTCGTGACTCCGAGGTCGCGCAGCACCGCTGCGGCGGCACCGTATTCGCGGGCGTCGACTGGTTCGCCGAGCTCGAGGTTCGCGTCCACAGTGTCCAGCCCGGTGTCCTGCAGTTGGTAGGCGGCCAGCTTTTTCTGCAAGCCGATCGCCCGGCCCTCGTGCCCACGCAGGTACACCAGCACACCGCCCTCTTTGCCGATCGCGCGGAGCGCGTCGTCGAGCTGAGGCCCGCAGTCGCAGCGCTGGGAGTGTAGGGATTCCCCGGTGAGGCATTCGGAGTGCACCCGCGTCAGCACGGGGTCCTCCGGCTCGCCGCGGATGAGCGCGACGTGTTCGGCGCCGGTGCGTAGGTCGAGATAGCCGAGTGCGCGGAACCGGCCGTGCTTAGTAGGGAGTTCGGTCTCGGCTGTCCGCGTCACGCGCGGCTCTTCCGCGGCCGGGAGTGGATGCTGTTGGCGGTAGGAGATCAGCTCCGCGATGCTCAGGGTCGGCAGGTCGAAGCGGCGCCCGAGCGCTTTGACGCCGGGCCCGCGAAGCATCGATCCGTCGTCGTTGACCAGCTCCGCGATGGCCGCGACGGGCGGCAGGCCGGCGAGCCGACACAGATCGACGGCGGCTTCGGTGTGGCCCGGCCGTTCCAGCACCCCGCCGGCTCGCGCCCGTAACGGCAGGATGTGCCCGGGACGGACGAAATCCGCGGCGGTGGCCGAAGAATCCGCGAGTGCCCGCAGCGTGTGGGCGCGGTCGGCGGCGCTGATGCCGGTCGTCACGCCCGTCTTTGCGTCCACCGTGACCGTGTAGGCGGTGCCGCGGGCGTCCTCGTTTCGGTCCACCATCGCCGGCAGCCGCAGGTCGGCGGCGCGGCGCGGCGTCAACGGCGCGCACAGCAGGCCTGAGGTGTGCCGGACGGTCCACGCCACCCAGTCCGGCGTGGCGGCGTGCGCGGCGAGCACCACGTCACCCTCGTCCTCGCGATCGTGCGCGTCGGTCACCAGCGCCGGGCGCCCGTCGCGCAGGGCAGCCAGCGCCGCACTCAATCGGTCTCGTACCATGGAACCGAGTATAAGCATGCTTGTTGTTCATCCGCATGCTTACTCCTCCGGTCGGTTCATCTCCCGGAGCTCGCTCTCGACCACGAGCGCGGCCTGCCGCAGCTGACTATCGGTGGCCACGATGTCGTCCCGGCCAAGGAGCGCGTTGAGCGTGTCGCTGATCTTGAGTACCTCCGCGCCCATCTCGTCCAGTGCGGCCATACATTCTTCAGTGACCTGGAGCGACAATGCCCGCTCGCTCTCCGGGTGCGCGCTGCGGACCACGAAGCCCCGGTTCTCCAGCTGGGTGACGATACGGGTCATGGTCTGCGGCCGGACATAGCAGCGGCGCGCCAGCTGAGCGAGGGTGAGATGCGGCTGGTTGGCCAGGATCCGCAGCGCCGTATAGCTAGACAGCGTCATGTTCCACGGACGCAACCGGGCGTTGCCGATCCTCGTGACCGCGCGTTCGAGGCGGAACACCGCGTCGATCAGCGAGGACGCCTCGTCCATGTCCGCTGGTGCTCGCCTCGGCGACCGGCCGTCGTCGAAGGGGTCGATGTAAGGCAATGGGCCTGTCACCCCCGAAGCATATTGCCAACCGGATCCTGACTTCTCATCAGCATGCTTGTCCTAGACGTTCGGTAGCTTTTACAGTGTAAGTATGCTTACGATCTGCCAGGGTTTCGACTCCGCACGATTCCGGTCCGTCCTCGGGCACTTTCCGAGCGGCGTCACCGCGATCACCTCGCTCGACGGGGAGCGCAGGCCGGTGGGCATGGCCGTCTCGTCGTTCACCTCGGTCTCGCTTGACCCGCCGCTCGTGGCATTCCTGCCCGGCAAGACGTCGTCGACGTTTCCGGTCATCGCCGAGCGCGGCAGCTTCTGTGTCAACGTCCTCGCCGCTGGCCAGGAGCGGATCTGCCGTGCCCTGTCGGTGTCAGGGGGCGACAAGTTCGCCGAGGTGGCCTGGCGTCCGGGGCCGCTCGGAGATCCGGTCATCGACGGGGTGGTGGCCTGGGTCGGCTGCACGATCGATGCCGTGCACGACGCCGGCGACCACCACATCGTCGTCGGCCGAGTCAACGACCTGGGAGCTGACACCGAGGCGTCCCCACTGCTGTTCTTTCGAAGCCACTACGGCCGCGTCGCGGCCGCCTGATCGACGAAACGTATCCCGGCAACCTCAAAGGAGAGGCCAGCCATGAGCACCACAGCGGAAATCCCGGCCCGGACGCTGAGACGCACGACTCTCGCGGCCGCGATCGGCAACACGGTGGAGACCTACGATTACGCGGTCTACGGCTTCCTCGCCACCGTGCTTGCCAAAGTCTTCTTCCCGTCCTCGAGCCCCGGCGCCGCCCTGCTGTCGTCGTTCGCGGTGTTCGGCTCAGCATTCCTCGCCCGCCCGGCGGGCGCGCTGGTCTTCGGGCCGCTGGCCGACCGGCTCGGTCGCCGGCCCGCCCTGGTGGCGTCGCTGCTGCTGATGGCGGGAGTCAGCATGGCGATCGGCTTGTTGCCGCCGACGGCGAGCATCGGGATCGCCGCGCCGATACTGCTGGTGCTCCTGCGATTCGGCCAGGGCCTGTCGGCCGGCGGCGAGTACACGACTGCCCTGATCTACGTGGCCGAGTTCGCCCCGCCGCGCCGACGCGGGGAATTGTCGAGTCACGTCCAGGTGGGCAGTCTCGCCGGGCTGCTCCTCGGGGCCGTGGTCGTGCTGTCCCTCAACGCGGCGCTCACCGCGGAGCAGATGCAGGCATGGGGCTGGCGGGTGCCGTTCCTGCTGGCGCTGCCCGTCGCCGGGATCGGGCTCTACCTGCGCAGCCGCCTCGGTGAGACCCCGGAATTCGTTGCGACGCGCAGTCGAGTGTCCGAGGACACGAAACTCTCAGCGCAGTGGCCACGGATGCTCCTGATCGTCGGAGTGTCGGTACTGCACGTCGTCGGCTTCTACATGGTCTACACCTACGTGCAGAACTACCTCATCCAGTTGCACCTCTCCCCCGTCACCGCCACCTCGGTGATCGCCTTTGCGCTGCTGGTCGGTCTCTTCCTGGTGGTTGCCGGCGGCCGGGCCTGCGACCGGAAGGGCCGCGCGCCCGTACTCCTGGCGACCTCGATCGCCGTGCTCGTGCTGACGTATCCGTTGTTCGCCGTGATGGCGAGCGCATCGTCCTTGTGGCTGGTGGTCTGCTGCACCGTGCTGCTCTCGGCGGGCCCGGCGTTTTACTCGGGCGTCGCGCCGATCACCTACATCCAGCTCGTGCCGGTACGGGTGCGGGGCAGCGTCGTCGCGGTTTCCTACAACGTTGCGGTTGCCGTGCTGGGCGGCTCGGCGGTCTTCGTATGCCAGGCACTGGTGGAGATCACCGGCGACAACCGCTCGCCCGCCTACTTGCTGCTAGCCGCGGCCGCCGTCAGCGCGATCGCCGCCTTTGCCCTCGCGCGCCGGTCCGCCCCGTATCTCGACTCGTCCCCCTCGACCGAGCCCCTGTCCGCGGAGGCCAGTTCATGACTCAGGAGAGTGCCGCCACGACCACCCTGACCCTGCGCGATGCTCGCGCGCTTATCACGGCGGCGATGACCCAGGTGCGGCACAGCCCCGCCGAGGCCGAGATCATCGCCGACCACCTGCTCGACTGCGAACTGCGCGGCCTCTCGTTCGGTGGGCTCGCCCGCGCGCTGTCGGTGGTCGAGCGCATCCGCGCGACACCGGCGCCTCCGGGCCCCATCCGGGCCGTCGCTGAGACCGCGGTGTCGGCGACCCTGGACGGCGGCGACCACGTGGGCTACCTCGTTGGCATGCGCGCCCTGGACCTGGCCATGGACAAGGCCCGTGCCCAGGGAGTCGCCGTCGTCGGTGCCCGAAACACCTGGTACACGGGCATGTTCTCCTACTACCTGGAGAAGGCGGCGCAAGCCGGGTTCGCCGGGATGATTGCGGGCAGCGGGCCCGCAATGGTGGCGCCGCACGGGGGGAGCGAAGGCAGGTTCGGCACGAACCCGATCGCGTTCGGATTCCCGTCCACCCCCGCGCCGATCATCTGGGACATCGGCACCGCCGCCGTGATGTATGGCGAGGTGATCCTCAAGGCCCGGCTGGGTGTGGACCTGGAACCTGGCCAGGCCTACGACAGCACCGGCGCCTCGACGCTCGACCCGGCCGCCGCGCTCGAGGGCGCGTTCGGCGTGTGGGGCGGACACAAGGGTTCCGGGCTGGCCATGGTGGTGCAGTTGCTCGGCATGATGACCGGCGCGGCCGCCGACCCGCCCGGCGTTTCGGATTGCGGGTTGTTCGTCTTGCTGGTCGATCCGGGCACGCTGACCGACGCGGAGAACTACCGCCGCCGCGTTGCCGCCTTCGCCGACTCGATCCGGGCGACCAGGCCCGTCGAAGACGGCGGCGCCGTCCGCGTTCCCTTCGACCGCTCGGTGGCCTGCCGCGAGGAGATGCTTCGTCGCGGCACAATCGAGGTGCCCGAGGCGGTGGTCGCGGGCCTGCGCCACGAGGCCGGACTCCCCGCGGCCGGGGAGGCAACGGAACATGGCTGAGCTGTTCGATCCCGATGGCTTCGTGATCGAGCCGTCCGCAACGGGCCGGCTGCTGTGCGGAGGCTGCGCTCCGGACAACGCCTGCCGACTGGGCGTCGAGGTTGCCGGCACGCTGGACGGCGCCGAGCGGTTCGACGTGATCTGCGCCCGATCCTGGCACGGCGGGCCCGAGGTGGCGCACGGCGGGTGGATCGCTGCGGTGTTTGACGACGTGCTCAACATGGTCGCCCTGCGCAGTGAGCCGCGGCTGGTCACGAAGTCCCTGGCAGTTTCCTACCTCCGCCCGGTCCCCGTTGAGCGCCCACTCACGGTCCTGGGCTGGATCGACACCCACTCCGGCAGCCGGTGGGAGGTGTCTGCCCGGATGGCGCTCGCGCCCGCTGGGCCGGATTTGGCGACCGCTCGCGCAGAACTGCGGACTCGCCGGCCGGACCACTACGCCCAGCACGCGGACTGGCTCGCCCGGCAACCCTTGCCCCGCAACGGAATCCACACAGAAAGCTGAGGACCACGCCATGGTCGACTTCTTTACGGGGCTGCAGCTCCTCCAGACCGGCGAGACTGATCCCGGCCAGATGATCGCCAGGATCCAGGAACTCGACCGCTCCGAGGTGATCGACCGCGTTCTCGTCGGATATTCCTCGACGTGGCCGCACAACCACGCGACCGCGCCGTTCGCGCTCGCGGCATCGCCGAAGTTTTCGCCGATCCTCGCGCATCGGCCCGGGGTGATGTCGCCGGTCGCCGCCGCGCGCTATTTCGCGACCCTGGACGTGCTCGCGCGCGGCAGGCTCGCCATCAACGTGGTCGTCGGCGGGTCCGACAAGGACCTGCGCCGCGAGTCGGACGACCTGCCCAAGAGCGAGCGCTACCGGCGGGCCGTCGAGTACCTCGACGTCGTGCGCCGTACCTGGACCGAGACCGCGCCTTTCGACCACTACGGCGAGTACTACACGGCCGAGGCAGTGAAGATCCAGACCAAGCCCGTCCAGGGCCAGGTCCCGATCTTCATGGGCGGCGAGAGCGCCGATGCCGTGGACTTCGGGGCCCGGCATGCCGACCTGTACATGCTCTGGGGCGAACCGTTCGCCGGGACGAAGGAACGCATCGACCGGGTCACCGCCGCCGCCGAGGGCTACGGCCGTGACATGCGGTTCTCGCTGAGCCTGCGGCTGTTCGTCGGCGACACCGACGACGACGCCTGGGCCCAAGCGCGCGCCGTGGAACAGCAGATCGCCGAGGCCGCCGGCACCAACAAGTTCCTGCGCTCGTCGTCGACCGACACCTCGATCGGGCGGGAACGCGCCCTCGCGCTCACCGCCGAGGAACTGCACGACGACTGCTTCTGGACCGGGCTGACCAAACTCCTGGGCGGGTTCGCCAACTCCCAAGCGCTCGTCGGCACCGAAGAGCGCATCCTGAACACCCTCGGCACCTACCGCGACCTCGGTATCGGCGCGTTCCTCGTGACCACCGGTGCCGAAGCGGGCTGGGACCCGGCGTTGGAAGGCTTCCTCGCCCGAGCGAAGAAGGAGCTGGCATGACCGGAACGATTGCGCGGGGCACCGGCGCCCCGGGCTTCGACGACCTCGCCGACGGCACGGTCGGCGGACTCATCGCCGCCCGAGCCGCGGCGCACCCGGACAAGGCCGCGCTCGTCTTCGAAGACACCGAAATGTCCTATGGCGAGGTTGACGCGGCAGTGACCGACGTGGCTCGCGGCCTGGCCGCAGTAGGCGGCGCCCCGGGCAGCTCGGTCGGGATCTTCCTGCCCAACCGCCCCGAATATGTGCTTAGCTGGCTCGGCGCGGCCCGCGCCGGCCTCGTCGAGGTACCGATCAACACCGCCTACAAGGGACCGTTCCTCGACCACGCGCTGCGTAGCACCGACGTGCGCATTCTGGTCACCGAAGCGACCCTGTTCGAACTCGTCGCAGACCTACCGGAACCACCGGAAACCCTGAAAACAGTGGTCCTGCTCGACGACTCCGCACCCCGTCGCACGCTGGCCGGAGTCGAGGTGCGTACCTGGAGCGAGCTGCTCGCAGCCGGCGACCCGGCGACCGAACTCCCCCGCGTCACGCCGGACGACCCGGTCGCCATCATGCTCACCTCCGGCACCACCGGGCGCAGCAAGGGCGTCGTGTACCCGCACCTGATGTCCTTGGTCGCGGCGCGGGAGTGCGCGGCGCAGATGGGCACGACACCCGACGAGCGGCTCTACACGTGCCTGCCGCTCTTCCACGGGGCCGCGCAGGTCAACCTCTCGCTGCATGGTCTCTACGCCGGGGCGACCGTGGCGCTCGGCCGCCGGTTCAGCGCGAGCAGGTTCTGGGACGAGATCCGGGCGCACCGGGTCACCCAGTTCAACGCGCTCGGCTCAATCCTGCCGATGTTGCTGGCCCAGCCTGCATCGGAACGCGACCGCGAGCACGACGTCACGAAGGTGTTCGCCGCGCCCGCTCCGCCGCAGGTGCTGCATCCCTTCGAGGAGCGCTTCGGCGTGCACATCGTCGAGGGCTACGGGCTCACCGAAATCAAGAACGTCCTCTACAACCCGCTGAATGCCCGCAAGGTCGGCTCGATCGGCCTGCCGACGGAATCGTCCATTCTGGAGATCCACGACGAGTCCGGCCACCGCGCCGCCCCCGGCCAGGCCGGGGAGATCGTCTACCGGCCACGGCTGCCGCACATCATGTTCTCCGGCTACCACCGCGATCCGGCCGCGACGCTCGCGACCATGCAGGACCTGTGGTGGCACACGGGCGACCTCGGCTACACCGACGAAGACGGCTACTTCTACTTCATCGACCGCAAGAAGGACGCGCTGCGCCGCCGCGGCGAAAACATCTCCTCGCACGAGGTGGAATCGGTCTTGCTCGCCTATCCAGGCGTGGTCGCGGCCGCTGCGGTCGGCACGCCGTCGGAGCTGGGCGAGGACGAAGTGCTCGCGGTGCTGCAGCTCAAACCCGGCCAGCACCTGGACTTCACAGAGCTATTCGCGCACTGCGACGTGTCCATGCCGCATTTCATGGTCCCCCGCTACTACCGGATCGTCGACGAACTGCCCGTCACCCCGACCGGCAAGGTCCGCAAAAACGACCTGCGCGGCCAGGGCCCGGCGGACGCGTGGGACGCCCACGCCGCCGGGCTCAAGCCGACCCGACACGCCTGAGGAACGAACCATGCCCCAGACCGAGAGAGTGCGCATCCGCGAGATCGCGCCACGCCTCACCTTCCAAGATCACGTGGTCCCGACCGAGGTGAAGATCGAGCTCGTGCGACGGCTCCTCGACGCCGGCATCCGCTCGTTCGAGCTGTCCTCGTTCGTCCGGCCCGACCTGGTCCCGGGCCTCGCCGACGCTGAGAAGGTGTTCGCGAAGATCCCACGAGTACCCGGGCTCAGCCTGGGTTGCTGCGTCGGAAACATCCGCGGCCTCGCCCGCGCGGTTGACGCGGGTGCCGACACGGCGTCCTTCCTGCTGTCGGCCGACGAGGAGTTCGCCCGCGCCAACATCGGCCAGTCCACCGCCGAATCCCTCGCCGCGCTCGAGCGCATGGCGGCGTTCGCCGCGGACCACGACATCGTGCTTGGCACCTACCTCATCTTTGCCTGGGGCGGGCCCACTGGCCCCGCGCGCGGCGGCGAGGAACTCGAACCGCTGGCCCGTCGACTGCTGGACATCGGCGTGGACCGCTGGATCCTCGCCGACTCCGCCGGCTACGCCGCGCCACCCCAGATCCGCGAACTCGTCAACGCCGCACTCAACCATGTCCCCGCGGACCACCTCACCGTGCAGATCCACGACGGCCGCGGCATGGGCCTCGCCGCCCTTCTCCCCCTCATCGAACTCGGCATCCGCAACATCGACACCTCGCTCGCGGGCAGTGGCGGCCATCCGGCCATGCCAGGAACCCAGGGCGGCGGCGTGTGCACGGAAGACGCCGTGCAACTGCTCGAACTGGCCGGCGTGCCCACCGGCATCGACCTGCCCCGGCTCATCGACACCGCCAACTGGCTCGCCGACGAGATCGGCGCACCCAGCAAAGGATTCGTCCGGCACACCGATCCGGTACCGGCTGCGGGCCAGTCCACCCAGCCGCTGTCCTTCGCCTGGTGAACTCTCCTCAACTCCACCGAAAGGCCATTCGTGAGCTTCTTCCTCGTGCACTACAGCCACCCCGACGAGCAGGGATGGGCACAACACCTCGAACCCCACCTCGACTGGCTTCTCGACCGGCTCCAGGACGGCTCACTCGTCGCCTCCGGGCCGACCGTGGGCACCGACGTCCGCTCAGCACTGCTGCTTGTCAAAGCGCCCGATCGCGACGCGGCCCAGGCGATCATTGACACCGACCCGTTCATGATCGAGGGACAGGTCGCCGACCTGTGGATCAGCGAATGGGACCCGTACTTCGGCGTCTTCCACAACGAATCGAGCCAAGCCGCCGTACCGATGGCGCAGATCGGACGGTAACCACAGATTCGGCGCTCGACGGGCCGAACTGTCCCGGCATGCACACGGGCATCGACCGGCGACGGGTGATGCCCGCTGCCTTGCTACCCCTGCTCCGGGGCATCGGGTGCGATCCGCGCGATGACGTCGGTCATGCGTTCCTGGTCGGCGACGGGCACCTCGACGGCAGCCTTCTCCAACTCGTCGCACACGACCTGGTGGGTTTCGAAGGCAATCCGGGTCCCGTCGTCGGTCAGCTCGATCAAGCAGGCTCGCCGGTCTCGCCGGTCTCGCACGCGCCGCACCAAGCCGCGGCGCTCAGCGCGGTCGACCAGTCCGGTCAGGCTGGACTTCTCCAAGTCCAGCTTGCGTCCGAGCTCGGCCATCCCGACCGGCCCCTGAATGAGCTTGCACAGCAGCTGCGCCTGCTGCGGGGTAATGCCGTGCTCGCGGGCGACGTCGGCGAAGACGCGGTTCACGAGATTCGCCAACCGCACGAGCCCGGCGGCCAACCCCAACTCGGTCGTCCTGGTCATCCCGCACCTCCGAGCCCAGTCTAGTTGACATCGGTTCGTGGTGCGAACTAGTTTAGTTCGTGACACCAACGGTATGTATCGCGAACTAGGAGTGGTCATGGATCCGACCGTGGTCGTGATCGGCGGCGGATACGCCGGGATCGCCGCAGCCAAGGACCTCGACGACGTGGCCCACGTCGTCCTCGTCGAACCCCGGGACGCGTTCGTCCACAACGTGGCCGCACTGCGCGGCCTAGTCGATCCCGCCTGGGCGCACCGACTGTTCTACCCCTACGACGAACTGCTCAACCGAGGCCGGGTGGTCCGCGACCGTGCCAGGAAAGTGGATCCAGCGGGCGTGACGTTGGATTCCGGACGGCGGTTCGACGCCGACTACATTGTGCTGGCCACCGGTTCCACCTACCCATTCCCGGCGAAATTCGACGTGGCAGACAGCGCTTCAGCGAAGGCCAGAATCCGCGCCACCTACGACGAGTTGACGCGAGCCGAGCACGTCTTGCTGCTCGGCGCCGGCCCAGTCGGCCTCGAGCTGGCCGGCGAGCTGAAGGCGGCATGGCCGGACAAAGCGGTGACGATCGTCGATCCGGCCCACGACATCCTGGTCGGCGGCCTCCCAGCGGAGCTCCGGACCGAACTGCGCCGCCAACTAGCGGAGCTGAACGTGGAACTCGTACTCGGCGCACCGCTTCACGAGGACCCACCCTCCGAACCCGGCGAGGTCAAGGGGTTCACCGCGACCACGACTCGAGGCCGCGAAATCGCCGCGGACATCTGGTTCCGCTGCTACGGAATCCGCCCGAACAGCGACTACCTTGCCGGCGGCCTGGAGGCGGCCCGCACGCCGACCGGCGCCATCGAGGTCACCCCCGAGCTGCACCTACCCGACGCGCCCACCGTGTTCGCCATCGGCGACGTCACCGCCATACCCGAAGCCAAGATGGCCAAGGCCGCCGGAGAACACGCCAGGATCGCGGCGGCGAACATCCGAACCCTCATCCTGGGCGACCAAAACCTCAGCGCCTACACCCCAGCGGCACCCTCCATCGCCCTGCCGCTGGGCCCCACCCACGGCGCCACCTACGCCCCCGAAGCGGGCCTGCTAACGGCCGAGACAACAGCCCAAATCAAGGGCCAAACACTGAGAACCGAGGCCTACGAAGCACTACTCGGCCCAGCCCTGCCGTGAATCCACTGCTCCCGCCGCGCACGTCGACGACCACAGCCACATGATCGGCGAACCGAAACACTGCCCACCACGCGGTCTCCCCCGCACCCATCACACCGTGAGCAGCCCACAGAATCCGGGCCCCGCAAAGAAAACAAGACAGCCAGAGCACCCATCAGCCCGGTGATCACTCACAGCCATTCTCACGGCGAACTCGCGACGGTTGACTACGCGACCTGACCAGTCTCACCGGCCGAGCGCGGCTCCGGTGACAATGTCACTGTTCGGCAGGGTGTGTGAGGCCCACTAGGAGTACCCGAAGCGCATCGTCGAGGCGACCGCGCGCGTCGATCTGGGTGAGCTGAGTGGCGAGTTCCGCGACGTGGGCGAACCCGTGGTCGCGCGCGGTTTGGTGCATGTCGTCGCGTGCGTCGGCTTGGTGTTGATCGTCGATCTGAGATCGGGCTCGTTCGAAGATGATGTGCCCGAATGTGAACGAGAAGATGTGCCAGAAGGCGCGTGCCGCGGCCGTTCCGGTGATGCCCCCGTGCTCGAGTGCCGCGAGTACCTGCTCGGCGAGGCGTCCCAGGCCCGGCGATCCGGCCGGCATCCGCCGGTTGATGAGTATCTGAACGACGCCTGGCTGATCTTCGATGAGGTCCCGCCAGGCGAGCATGGTCTTTACGATCCGCTCACGCCAGTCGGTGGCCGCGATGTAGGGGATCTCCATCCGGTCGAGCACCTTCAGGACCATCGCGTCGAGCAGTTCGTCCTTCGACGCCACGAAGCGGTAGATCGACATCGGCGAGATGCCGAGCGTGGAGGCGACCCCTCTGATCGATAGCGCGTCGAGACCGTTGGCCGCGGCGAGTTCGAGCGCCACACGCACCACGTCGTCGTGGGAGACGTCGGCAGGCCCTGAGCCGCGCGGGGCGGATCGCTTGTTGGGGCTGGATGCAGGGCGTGTCATGGGGTTAGCATACCCGCCAAGGAACGGTGTACAGAAATTTGATACAGCGTAAACCCCGGTAGGTGATCGCATGAGGTCGCACACTCTCGCTCCGGCCCCCGAGGTCCGCGCCGCCACGCGCAAGGCTGCGCGCAGGATCGTGCCCCTGGTCGTTGACCCGTTCGCCCACTTGAAGTTCGGCGTGACCGCGCAGAGGCTCACCGCGGGCGCCATGACAGCGGGTCATGACTCCGGCGATCCGAGGAGACCATCCGCGCGGCCGAGCACGTACTGGCCGTTATCACAGGCACACGACCAGCTGCGGGAACATGCCGACCAATGCAGAAGGAACTCCATGTCCGTAGTCGACACCTACCGCCTGGACGGGAAGGTCGCCATCGTCACGGGTGCGAGTTCGGTTCTGGGAGCGGGCTTGGCCCGCGCGTTGGCCGATGCGGGAGCCGATGTCGTTCTCGGGGCTCGGCACAAGGCGCAGCTGGCAGATGTCGCCGCTGACGTCCTGGCCACCGGACGCCGGGCCCTGGCGGTGCAGACGGATGTGTCCGAGCCGGAGGACTGCACCGCGCTCGCAGCTGCTGCGGCAGAGGCTTTTGGTCGGGTCGACGTCCTGGTCAACAATTCGGGCGTCGGCCGAACTGTCCCCGCGCTGTGCGCAAGCGCCGACTTCCGGCCGGTTGCGGATGTCGACCCCCGAATCGTGGATGTCGATTTCATGGGTGCCTACTGGATGGCCCAGGAGTGCGCCCGGGTCATGAGGCCGGGGTCGAGCATCATCAATGTCGCCAGTGTGCTGGGGCTAATGCAGGTCTTCGCGCCGCAGTCCGACCACACCGCCAGCAAAGCGGGCGTGATCGGGCTCACGCGCAACCTCGCCCAGCAGTGGACCGCGCGCCGGGGCATTCGGGTCAACGCTGTGGCACCGGGGCTCCACTCTGGCGAAAGGCCCGGCGAAAGCCCCAAGCGCTCTCCTTGCCGCACCGTGCCGCTGGGACGAATGAACCAGCAGCCCGAACTCGACAGCTCGATCGTCTTCCTCGCCAGCGCCGCATCGTCGCACATCACCGGCGTCACGCTGCCCGTGGATGCGGTCACGACCGGCTTTTGAACGGCGCTTCAGCGTCTTGCAGAGCACACTGAGCGCACGGCGTCTGCTACCGCGCTAACGGCGGGCTGGATCCCTCGACCTCGTCTGTGTGCGAGGAATGCCTGGCGCTCCAGCCGCTCAGACACCGGGACCGCAATCACGCCATGTGGAAGGCTTTGTAAAGACATGCCGGGAAGGATCGTGACGCCGAGGTTCATCGCAACGACGTGGAGCACCGTGGACATTTGTCGGAAGTGTCCCAGCAGGGTCGGCTCGAACCCAGCAGACCGCAGAGCATGGGTCACGAAGTCGAAGTAGTTTTCGGCCGCTACGTTGAACGCCCATAGTTCGTCCGCGAGGTCCGAGAGCGCCAGCGCGCGCTGGGATGCATACCTGTGCTGCCGCGAAAGGATGACATAGAATCGGTCAGTGTAGAGTTGCTGTTGAGCGACAAGCCTCTTGTCGGTGTTGTCGAAGAACAGATCATGAACAATGGCCAGGTCGATCTGGTTGTTCATAAGAGCTGTCAGTGCCTCACGCGGCTCCATCTCATAGAGCCGAATTGCCACGCCAGGGAGACTGTACTGAATCTCTTCCATGGCAGGCACCGCTAGGCCCACGAGAGCCGATGAGAAGCCGCCAATCCGGACCTCACCACCAGCGCCGGTTCGCTGCTCCTCGATGTGAATATTGACAAGTTCGAGCTCTTCGAACAACCGCTGAGCCTTTTCGAGCAACGCGCGCCCCGCGCCAGTCAGTTCGACATTCCGACCAGACCTCTGTAGTAATGGCACACCGGTTTCGGACTCCAGCTTGGCTAGTTGCTGCGAGACGGCTGGTCGGGTCATATGCTCCGCTTCGGCCACCGCGGACACCGTTCCGAGCGAGGAAAGCTGCTGTAGCAGCCACAGTCTTTGGACGCTGACCACGATGGATCCTCCTCTGCCCCGCTCGCCCGCCCCGCGTGACGAGCCGTCCCATCACAAGACGGGTCCGCCGCGAAGGATAAAACCAGGCAGCCGCAATTGGCAGGTCGGGCGTCACATGATCAACGCACTTGTTCGGGCGAGAAACGTTGGCGCATTGGCCTGTCAGTTTACCATGACGGTGGCTTCGCGCAGCCGTATCAGTCTAATGTGACGATGATTCGGCGAACTCGATGTGCGCCTGCTCGACCGCGGTTTTTAGCATTGTGGCAATCGCGCGGTGGGCTTTGAGCGGAACACCGTCGTCCGAGAGCATCGGCCGTGAGTACCAGCCACAGACTGCGCCGGACGCCGCCGCAGTCGTCAGAATTCGTTCCACGTAGTCGGCGTCGGGCACGAGATCGGGTCGTCGTAGCAGGTAGCCCAGCATGGCCGCGACGCCGTATCCTCCCCAGTTAGAGATCGCAGCGTGAACGAGGATGTCGGTCTCGACCGCGCAGGCAATTCCTCCACCGCAGCCGCACTGGCAGACCCTCCCATGCGGCATAATCTCCGCGACCTCAGTTACTCCACCCCAGCCGACTTCGTTGCCGCCGTCTCCAATTCCAAAGGTCCTCGCACCACTTGCTCGGGCACCGTCGAAGAGGGGCTTCGCGTTGAAGTGGACGTCCGTCCACGGAAGGCCGGTGACGCCGTGAATGACCCCCTTGCTGTTTACTCCGATCTTCTCAATTGCGATAACGGCCGACGGATCTAGCTCTCCGAGGAGCCGTCCCGAAAAGTCTTCAGATTGCGTGAGACCCTCGGGCGAGACATGCAGCGCTACCGAGCCGGGCCACGGGGAGCCGTCGCGGACATTAAGCTCGCCGGCGCGTAGGACCGCCGTCATGGGCGCCGTGAATCGCTCCTCTACCACTATGTGCACGTCCGCATCGAGCCCGATAGCAAGAATTCGCGCGAGGGCGGTCGAGCCCAGAAGACCGTCGATCTCGCCACTGGGCATATAGGGCGGGCCGCCCGCGCCGGTCACGATGACGACGCGGTCGCCTGACCGGACGCAATCCTTGAGCTCGGCCGCCATCACGTAGCAGAGTGGGTCCTTCGAGCGCTGCCGAGCGGCCTCGTACAGGCGTCCGGTCACTCCCCTGGGCAACGTTCCCGTCGGGCGCAGTTCGGTTGTAATGATCCTGTCAATGTTCTCGGCGAGGATCTTGGGCACGGTTTCTCCTTTAAACGACGAAACGGACCAGACTGTAAGCAATTAGCATCGACAGGTGCCCGCGAGTCAGAGATTCGCTCGGAACGTTTCCCTGAGACATAGGGTGCAGATCAAGCTAATGACGGCCGCAAGAACGACGTACCAAGCAACGAACTGCGCGCTTCCGAAAGTTGCCACCAGGACTGCCGCTAACGCCGGAGTGGGAGCGCTCGAGATCACACCGGAAATTTGGTAGGCGACCGACGCTCCCGTGTATCGGTAGCGGGTTGGGAACTGCTCGGCGAAGATCGTGCCGTGCAGCGATCCGGTCGCAGCGTGTCCGATTCCGAGTCCGAGGCTGAAGGCGAGGATGACAAGAGCCCCATTGCCGCTATCGAGGAGCAAGAAGAATGGGAACGCGTAGACCCCGATGAACGCGCAGCCGAAAGCGTACACTCGGCGTCGACCGAATCTGTCAGAGGCCCATCCGAAGACCGGCTGAAGGCACAGGTCGACCGCGGCCCCGACCACAAGTCCCAGGGAGGCCAATGTGGGCGACATGCCGACCTCTTCGGTCACATAAGTGAGAGCATAGACAGTGATCAGGAAATAGCCGACGTTGGCGGCGGTCTGGAGAAACGCAAGTATCAGGATCTTACGCTTCTCGTTGGCCAGCAACTCCTTAATCGGCAGGGTAGCAGTCCGGCTCTCCTCCGACAGTTTTCGGAACACCGGGGGTTCGGTGACGCGGAGACGGATGTAGAGACCTAGACCCAGCAGTGCGAAGCTGACCAGGAAGGGAATTCGCCAACCCCAGGCAAGAAATTGCTCGCGTGGCAGTGCAGAGACGGCGGCGAAGGCTCCAGCGGACAAGAGTAAACCTGCCGGGGCGCCAGCCTGCATAGTGCTGCCGTAAAGACCCCGACGGTGCGTCGGCGCGTGTTCAACCGTCATAAGGGCTGCCCCGCCCCACTCACCGCCGAGCATAAAGCCCTGAACCATCCGGAGGAAGAGCAGAAGGAGCGGCGCGGCCACGCCGATGGTCTGCTGCGCGGGAAGCAAGCCGATTAAACCGGTGCAGATACCCATACCGATCAGCGTGATCAGCAGCATCCTCTTGCGCCCCAGCTTGTCTCCGAAATGTCCGAAGACAGCGCCGCCGACCGGGCGCAGGATGAAGGCTACCGCGAAGGAGACGAGTGACACCAAGAGTGCAACGGAGCCACTTAGATTACCGAAAAAGACCTTCGGGAATACCAGCGCCGCCGCTGTTCCATAGATGAAGTAGTCATACCATTCGATTGTCGTGCCAATGAACGAACTAGTTGCCGCGCGACGCCGGTCGGCGTGTTGCGTTCGATCCACAGGCGTAACCTCGGAAGGAGTGTTTGTTGGCGAGGATGCAGCCATCAAAATCACCTCAAAGCTCTCGTGATCGTCGCTGCCGGGAGGTTCTCTGTCCCTGCGAGAGGCCCTCGGTGAACGGATTGGACGGGTAGCGCAGCGTGTGTCGGCACGTGCCCAAGAACTTAGTCCGGGAACGCGCGTTTACCAGGTGCTGCTTCATTGCCACGCGGCAAGTTAACTGCAACTTTCGCTTGCTGTCATTACATTTCTACCTTCGGGCAGAGTAAGCAGAACTTCCGGTTCCGGGCCTCCTACGTCTCCTGGCGCGCCAGGAGAGCTGAGGACACGCCGCGCCAGCAGGGATCAGGGCAGCGGGTCGCAAAGGATCAATCCAGGACCGGGTGTGTTCTCGTCAACTCCCAGTAGCACGACCAACAACCTGGTGGCCGGCCATCGCGAGGGTGTCCTCGATGAGGTCGCGCAGCTGGGAGCGGGCGGTGATGCCGAGCTTAGGGAAGCTGCGGTAGAGGTGCGAGCTGACGGTGCGCGGGGAGAGGAAGAGCTTCTCGCCGATCTCGCGGTTGGTCAGTCCGCGGGCGGCGAGCCTGATGATCTGCTGCTGTTGCGGGGAGAGTTCGGCGAGCGCGTCGGGGGTGGAGTCTGTGACGTCGAGGCCGGCGGCGCGCGATTCGGCCCGGGCGCGCTCGATCCATGGGCGGGCGCCCAGGCGCCGGAAGGTCTCCAGGGCCTCGGTGAGCGGCGCTCGCGCCTCTGCGATGCGTCGACGGCGCCGCAACCATTCGGCGAGGTCCAGCAGGGTCTGGGCCCGTTCGAAGGGCCAGTGTTCCAGCACTGGGTCGGCCAGGGCCGCCCGGAAGTGCGGCTCGGCGTCCTGGGGGTCTGCCAGCAGGCCACGGGCCCGGCCGATCGGATCTGACCGGCGTACATGATCGTCCAATCCGTTCCGATTGCGCCGGACCGCTGGACAGGCTCAGCGAACATGGTCGGCGGTGGACCAGCTCATCCGCACGACCGTCCCGGTGTCCCCGGGCAGAACCACCACCTCGTCGGCCAGACGGCGGATCAGCGGCAGCCCCCTGCCGCGTGCGTCGGCATCGCCGTCCCGCGGCACCCAGCTTCCACGATCAACCACCGTAACCTGCACCCGGCCCTCGGTCGCGACATGCACCGCTTCCACATCCATCGCGCCCGATTGCGCATAGGCATGCTCAACCACATTGGCCATCGCCTCATAGCACGCGAGTGCAAGCGCTTCGGCGGTGTCCGGCGCGAGCCCGGCGCTGCGCCCCCAACCCGCCAACTCGTCGCGGACAACGAGCAACTCGCGCGGGAACGCGGGGACCTGCCGAAAACGCAGGTCAGGGGCGGCTCCATCCAAGTTCCTGCCACCCGCACCTGTCACGTCCGACTCGCCGGCCATCTCGGACCCATCCGTTGAGACGTTGCGATGCGACCCTCAGGCGTCCCCTGCCATAGCCATCGCCTGCTCCCTGGAGGTCACGACGTCGATCTCCTGGTCCAGACCCGTCAACTGGATGGGCCGCAGTGTCGCCGCACCATTGGCGACCACACGAAACCGGGTGCGCTCCCCAGCACGGTGCCGACCGCGCACCAGCACGGCCAAACCCGCCGACGACAGAAACGTCACCCCACTGATGTCCAGGACCAGCACCGCAGGACGTTCGTCGAGCGCCGCCATGAGCTCGGACTCGACCTGCGGCGCGTTGAGCAACTCGACCTCCCCCGCGACCTCGACCAGCAGCACCCGGTCGAACCACCGGGTCTTCAGTCTCAACGGGGCGGCCGGGTCGCTGGAATCTGCAAACGTGGGCATGCCCCCATGGTGGTCTCCCACGCAACCAAGAGCAACGCCGCCCGACACCCAGCGGACTATGCTGTTGCGCATGCGGGCTTCGGCCAAATCGTCCGACGACACACAGACGCGGCTACGACGCATCGAGCTTGTCACCGACAGCGCGCTCGCGCACCTCGAGCCCGACGACCTGCTGCGTGAACTGCTGCACCGCGTCCGGGACGTACTAGAGGTCGACACCGCCGCAGTGATGCTCTACGAACCCACCAGCAAGGTACTGATCGCCTCCGCCGCGGTAGGCATCGAAGACGAAGTCCTCCAAGGCGTTCGCATCCCGGTCGACAGCGCATTCGCCAGCACGATCGCCGCCCGGCGCCGCCCGCCGATCCTGGACAGCGCCCAAGACCCGACCCTGATCAGACCCGTGCTCCGCGAACACGGCATCCGCTCACTGCTCGGTGCCCCGATGCTCACCGGCGGCGAGACCGTCGGCGTGCTCTACATCGGCGCCTACCAACACCGCCGCTTCAGCGAACCCGACATCCACCTGCTTCAACTCGTCGCCGACCGCATCGCACTGGCCACCCGAGCCAGCACCTCCCGCACCGAACGCACCGCCGCCAGGGTCCTCCAACACAGCCTGATGCCCACCCGCCTGCCCGCCGTAACGGGCCTCACCCTCGACGCACGCTACGTCCCAGGCGCCGCCCCGAGCATCGGCGGCGACTGGTACGACGTCTTCGCACTCCCCTCCGGCCGCATCGGCATCGTCATCGGAGACGTGGTCGGCAACGGCCTACCGGCAGCCGTCATCATGGGCCGACTGCGCAGCGCCCTGCGCGCCTACGCCCTGGACAACGAGAACCCCGCCCAAGTCCTCCGCAAACTCGACCGCAAAGCGACCCACTTCGAACCGAACGCGATGGCCACCGTCGGCTACGCGGTGTACCAACCAGCGACCTGCCAGCTCCAGGTCTCGCTCGCCGGGCACCTCGCGCCCGCACTGGCCGGCCCCACCCAGCACGGCCGACTCGCCCCAGTACCAGTCGACCCCCCGATCGGCCTCGGCGTCACCCGCCGCACCCGCCGCACCAGCACACTGGAACTGCCCACAGACGGAGTCGTCTGCTTCTACACCGACGGCCTCGTCGAACGCCGCAACACCTCGATCGACGACGGCCTACGCCGACTCTGCAAAGCCATCACGCCCGCACCAGCCGCCACCGTATGCACCACCGTCATGAACGAAATGGTCGGCGCCGAACCCCCAACCGACGACGTCGCGCTGCTTACCATCAGCCGCATCGAATGAACACCCCCGACATCACGGCCACCCGTAGGCACACCCCGGCCGTGATGATCGTCCTGTTCGGCTTGGGGGCGTTCTCCACGGAGCAACCGACCGCAATGAAGCGGAGGGCGTTCGGGTAGCCGTGATTGTGCTCGGCGTCGTGTTGATGCTCGTTGCGGCCTTGTTGAACGCAACGGCATCCGTGCTGCAACGCCACGCCGCCAAGAAACTACCTCAGTTGTCGGCGTTCTCCCCCACGATGCTCCTCGACTTGGCACGTCATCCCAGCTGGACACTGGGCATCGCCACCATGACCGCCGGATTCGTATTGCACGGCGTGTCGATCTCGGTATCCCGGATCGCGCTCGTACAACCACTGTTGATCGCCGAGCTTCCCTTCACGCTCCTGCTGGCATCCTGGGTGTTCCGGCTGCGAATCCAGAGCCGGGACTGGCTGGCCATCGCAATGGCCTCGGTAGGCCTCGCCACCTTCGTGGCCTGCCTGAGCCCGGAAGGCGGTGACCCCCGGGTATCTACCACGGCGTGGGCACTGGGCATCGCAGTGACCATCGCCCCGATCGCGGTACTGGTCGTGCTGGGCTACCGCGGCCGACGTGAACACCGGGCCGCACTGCTCGGCATCGCCACGGGCGCGGCGTTCGGATTGAACTCCGCCCTGATCGCAGGCGTCGGCGCGGAACTGAGCCACGGCGGCAGCCTGCTCACGACCTGGCAGACCTACGGCGTCGCAGTCCTGGGTCCTGTGTCGTTCTTCCTTCTCCAAAACGCGCTGCACGCAGGCAACCTCTTCGCCTCCCAGCCGGGGTTCACTCTGGTCAACCCCCTGGTGTCAGTAGCATGGGGACTTGCGGTGTTCGGCGAATACGGCCGGGGCGGACTGTTCCTGATCGGCGTTCTCCTCGGTACGGCGTTCCTCATCGCCGCAACGATCATGCTCTCTCAATCGCCCCTGCTCGACCCGGATGCGCCCGGACACCAACAGCACCGGTGACCAACGAAGCTGAAGTTTCGACGCCACAGCCATCGCCTTCCCCAACGGTCTTCAATGCCATGCGCGGCAACTGAAAAACTACATGCTGACCGGCGATGTAGTCGCCGACGTGGCCGGAGTAGATCTTGCGCAGAAGGTTGAGTCCAGCGGGGCCGCTGCGGCAGCCCGGACGCAAAGTCCGAGGAGAAGCCGGTCTCGTCGTCTCGGTGGCCTGGCTGCTGGTCGTCGACGACACCCCGCTGGGCTAGGAACCCCTGTCGGCAACCGATTCGTGGACTACCAGTTGGATCTTGAGCTTGTGCGGCGCGCGGCGCGGCTGGACGATTCCGGTTCACACGGTTACGGGCGGCTTTTTCGGTTGGCTGCGTCGAGGAGCTGTTTCGCGGCCACCGTCGCCCCGTCGGCTCGGATCGTGTCGGCCACGGCCCTGGCTCGCGCTCGGGTCTCGGGGGTCAGGGCCGTGATGAGCGCGGCAGACAGGGAGTCGACGGTTGGCGTCGAGCCCTCGTGTGCCGCACCGATGCCCAGCTCGGCCACCCGGGCGGCCACGTCCCGTGCGCCGGCCGGCATCAGGCCGGTCGCCAGCAGCGCGTCACACTCCTCGGCCGCCGCGGTCAGCGTGTCGAACCGCGCGGCGACCAGCGCGGCCGCGAGCCGGAACGCGTCCGGCCGCTCGCCGGTCACCACCGAGCGCACCGACGGGCCCAGCGGCACCAGCGGCACACCGACACGCTCCAGCAGCGCCGCGAACTCCTCATCCGGCGGCGCGCAGACCCGCACCTCCGCACCGAGTTCCCGCAACGCCACCGCAAGCCCCGCCAGCGGTTCGACATCCCCGCGCGATCCCCACGTCGTCAACAACACACGCACTTCTGAATCCCATTTCCCCACGTCCTGGCCTCTGGCCGACGAATTCTGCGGCACGACCCGGGCCTTGCCGCAAGCCCCCCAGTCCGTTATAAGTTGAAAGTGGAGGGAGAGGGATCTCCTCGCCTACGGCATTTCTCCTCCGCTCTGAACCGACAGTCTCCTCGCGACTCGGCGAAACACCCGTTTACGACCACCGATCACCAAACGGCCGGCCACGATCTCACTGACCGCTTCCGCGACTGCGCGGGCCGCTGCCGCTGATCCGGTCGTCTGGTGGCTGTCGGAGCTGTCAGTGGGCGCGTAGTTCGATCACGCGGCTGAACGTGGATTCGGCGACGCGGCGGAAGTGGACGAATCCCGCTTCCGCAGCCAGGTCGCGTAGTTGATCATCGGTGACCTGATTGCCCAGAGCGTGGCCGCCGTCTTGGGCCAGAGCGCAGGGAACGCAGTAGTGGGTGGAGAAGGCGTACATCCACCGCCCGATGGGGTCCAGGCCGGGGCTAGGGTGATCGCGGGCCTGGGATTCGACGAGCATGACGGTGCCGTCCTCGGCGAGGGCGCGACGGATGTGGCTGAGCACTTCCTGGGGGTTGCCCATGTCGTGCAGGGAATTGAGGACGGTGATCAGGTCATAGTCATGCCCGGGGAAGGCGTCGGCGGCCGCGGTGACGAAGCTGAGGTTGTCGCCCGCACCGGCGGTGTCCGCGGCGGCGCGGGCGGCGCCGATGGAGTCAGGGTGGAAGTCGAAGCCGGTGACGGTGGAGGCTGGGTAGTGCTGGGCCAGCAGGATGGTGGCGGTGCCGTAGCCGCAGGCGACGTCGGCGACCTGGGCGCCACGGGTCAGCTTGCTGGTGACGTTGTCGAAAGCCGGTAGCCACTCCTGCACCAGCAAGGAACGGTAGGTCGTGCGGGTGAATCGTTCGACGGCGGGGAAGAACGCAGCGTCGCGGTCCTGCCAGGCGAAGCCCCCGGAGTCGGTGAAGGCGGCTTCGACCTTGTCCTGGTCACGGTAGACGGCATCGAACAGTTCATATACCGCTCCGTAAGAGGTGGGGCTGTCGTCCCTGGCGACGACGGCGGCGATGTCCTCGGGCAGCACGAAGGTGTCGTCGGCCGGGTCGTGGGTGAGGTACCCGGCGGCGGCCTGCGCCGCCAGCCACTCGCGCACGCACGGGCGACTGGTGTTGGTGCGCGCCGCGAGTTGCTCGGCGGTGAGGGGGCCCGCCTGGTCCATCGCCTGCCACAGCCCCAGCCGCCGCCCCAGCGCGACGAGCGGGACGAGGAAGGCGGCGCCGAGGTCGTCGATTGCGCGGCGGACTGCTGGGAGAAGCTCGGAATGTGTCAACGGTGTCTCCTTGTCGGCCAATTAGCGCTTTGCCGATGCGGTTAACGGTGTCCCCTTGTCGGCCAATGAACGCTGTGCCGGTGCGGTCAACGGCGTGGCCTGGTCGGCCGGTAGTCCGTCGTGGACGACGGACCGGATGGCCTGGATCAGTCGCGCGGGCTGCGGCGCGCGCAGTACGTTGCGGCCAATCACCACGCCGCTGGCGCCAGCCGCGACCGCGTCGGCGGCCATCTGTACGGTCCCGTCGAAGTCGCGGGCCGGGCCGCCTGCAACCAGGATCGGGACGGGGCATCCGGCGGCGACGGTGGCGAAGCTGTCGGCTCCGGTGTAGTCGGCTTTGACGAGATCCGCGCCGATCTCAGCAGCGATCCGGGCGGCGAGTTGGACGAGCGCGGGGTCGAGTCGGCGGTCCTTTGCCCGGCGGCCTTTGGCCATGGCCTGGACGATGTGGGGTACTCCCAACCGTTCGCAGGCGCGCGAGACCGCGGCGTTCCTGGCGATGTCGTCGGCCTCGGCGGCGGAGTCGGCGTAGCCGAGGAACAAGAAGGTCACCACTGCGTCGGCGCCGAGGGCCACGGCGTCTTCGACCTGGGCGATCAGGCACGAGCTGGCCTGTTCGTGGTTGAGTTCGGCGCGGAACTCGTTGGTCCAGTCCAGCCGGACCAGCAGCGCGGGAGCGTCCCGACCGATGTAGCAGTCGGACAGCAGGCGAGCTGCGCCTGGGGAGACCAGGATGCCGTCAGGGGCGCCTGCGATGAGTTCGGACATGACCGAGCGTAGATCGACCCCGCCGCCGGCGGGTCCGTCGACCAATGCCAGGTCGAAGCCGATGCATACCGTGCGGGCCGTGTCGGGGCGCAGAATGCGACCCAACCGGATCTGTTTGCCGACGCTGCCGCTCACTTTTCCTCCTCCGGACTCAGCTCGCCCGTGCTGTCGTGGGTTACGGAACTGCTTCGGAGCACCTCGGCGATCTCCAGTTCGTAGGACGCGAACCAGCGGGTGCGGCCCAAGTGCTGGGCTTGGCGGTGTTCGGGGTCGGTGCGCCATCGCTCTAAGGACTCCCGGTCGCGCCACCAGACCACGGCCAGGCGCTCGCCGTCGTCGGCCTGGTAGCTCTTGAGCTTGACGAAGCCTGATTCGGGCATGGCTTGGACGCGCTGCATGAGGTGCTCTTCCAGCAGCGAGAAGTCCTCCCCGGCCTCGTCGGTCAGGCGGGAGCGAAAGAGAATGACCAGCACAGCCGTTCACCTCTCATGGAGTCGGGGGTGTGTTCCGTTCGGCCAGGGAGTCCACCGTGACCCGCCGCAGCCGGTCGTCGTCGGCACCCGGCAGGGCTGGGCCGTGCTCGGTCAGCAGCCGGGCCGTCAGCTCGTGCAGGGCCTGCTCGTGCCGCTGTGCCTCGGCATAGCCCTGGTGAGTGAAGGCGCAGCGCTCGTAGAGCGGGACGAACCGCTCGGGGAACAGATCGGTCAACCGCTGCCGCAGCGCCTGGGCGGGTGCGGGTTCTGCCTGCTCCGGCGGTCGGGTCAGGGTGAGGTAGTGCTCGTGGGAGATGGCGACGATGGCGTCGACGTCCTTGCGTCGGCGACGTTCGTAGGCGGCCAGGGCGTCCGGCCACTCCAGGCCACTACCCAGGCACTGATCGAGTACCCGAGCATCCTCGAACGCACAGTTCATGCCTTGGCCCATGAACGGGGCCATAGCATGACAGGCGTCGCCGACCAGGGCCGCAGTGCCCTGCCAGGTCCAGCGGTCGCTGTGCACGGTGTGCACGGGGTTGATCGGACGGGTGAGCAATTGTGCGGCCAAGCCGTCGTCGCAGGCCGCCAGGTCCGGGAAGGCACGGGCGAACAACGCCGGCAGCCTGTCGCGGGGCGCGTCCCAGCAGAATTCGGCACCGCGCAGCGGAAGGAACAACGACCCGGTGAACCCACCGTCGCGGGTGGGAAAGGCCCCGAACAGTGCTCCGCCGCGTGGCCAGTAGTGAAAGGCGTCGGTGGCCCACCGGGCGCCGGCCTGCTGGGGCCGCAGATCCAGGTCCATGTAGCCCCAGGGGAGCCGATGCACCTGGCTGTCAAAGCCGCGCCGCGTCAGGGCGGCACGCACCCGCGAGTGGACACCGTCGCATCCGATCACGTGCTCGTACCGCATCCGCAGTGCGCCCTCGGTTCCCTCGACAAGCAGGGCGGGCTCGTCGACGTCCACATCAAGGACACGCGCACCGAACAGCAACCGAACCCCGCTGGTGGCCTGCGCGCGATCGACCAGCAGACGGTGGAGCTCGTCACGTTTCACGGCCCAGATCTGCTGACCGTCGCGCCCGTAAGCGGTGAACACCTCGGTTCCATCAGGCAGGTGTGCGCGCCTGCCGCTCAGCGGCGTACAGACGTCGCGTACCGCTTCGGCCATACCCAGCTCATCCAGGACCCGCCACCCATGAGCCGACAAGATCACCGTTAGGGACCGTGGCCTGTCCTGCTGGCCGCTGGCGTGTCCCGGATGCGCACGCTGATCCACGATGTCCACCCGTCCGAACCGCCGCGCCAGGTAGATCGCCGTGACTGGACCGGACATCCCGGCCCCCACCACGGCCACCCGGGCACGGTCGCCCGACGACGCGCCCACCAGGTCAGCGCTCACCGGACGACCCCGCACCGCAAAGGTCCACTGTGGATGACGTTGCCCGCTCGGGAGAATCCCACAGCAGCGGGTAGTAGCGTCTGGCCGCGCAACGGCTCAGGTACGCGCTGCCATCCGTGCCTCCCGTGCCGGACCGCGTCGCGATGAAGCGCTCGGTCATCTGTAGATGGCGAAACCGCCAGGTGGCCGCCCGTTCGTCGTACTCCTGCAAGTCACCAGCGAGCGCCGATACGTCGGGGTAGCGGTCCGGGCTCTGTGATATCTCTCGGAGCGAGTCCGGCAAAGACTGCTGTGTCCGCAAACCCATGCGTTCCACCACGTCAATGAAAGCGTCCCACAGGGACGGCTCGTGCATCCGCCGGGTCAGTCGCTCGTGCTCCTCGGACGAGAGGCCAGGCAGCCGCTCGACGGCGGGGACATCCTGGTGGGTGGACAGCAACTCAAGTTCCCAGTACTGGACCGACTGCCGCCCGCTGGCGGAGCCGAGGGTGTCACGAAGCTCCAGGAACTGTTGGCGCGGCATGGTCTCCAGCACGTCGATCTGTCCCAGCAGCAGTTCCTGTATCCGGTACACCCGGCCGAACAGGTGATGCGCCAACCAGAAGTGACCGGTCAGCATGGCGTTGCGGATCCGCTCCAGATCACCGATCAGCTGCTTGAACCACAATTCGTAGGCCTGGTGGACGATGATGAACAGCATCTCGTCGTCGACCTGCGGCGCAGCGAGCGGCTGCTGACAGCTCAGCACAACCGGCAATTGGAGATAGTCGCGGTACGTCAGGGGATTGTTGCTCATCCGGGGGCCCTCGAGAACTCTCGACCTACTTGTGGTTGCCTGCCTACGGACGGTGCACCGAGCACCACGTCGATTACCAAGCTATGCGCAGCGATCGCGAGGGCCGACCCGATGTGCACGAAAGGGCAGGGTTCGGGCATAGAAGGGCAAGAATTAGCCCAGAGTTTTCGCGCGACTAGCAGACTGGAGGTGGCCTGGTGTATAGGGCCTTTGGCCGTGAGCTCGGCGTCGCTTGCCGGTTTAAGTCCGGTCCGGGTAGCTGTCCCGAGGCTCGGTAGCAGGCCGGCGGCTTGGTCTGGAAACGGGTCGGGCCGAAGCCCAGCGTCAAAAGCCCTTATAGGGGAGCCGGTCTTCTCGACGACGTGATGTCCCAAGTAGACGGAGGGTGGGTTGGCGACCGGGCAGGGCGGCTTCCGTCCGCTTCGGACAACCTCCCCCACCGATGCCGCTTGGCTGCCCCGAAGGCGCACGGCCGCTAGCATGACCGGGACAGCACCTGTGCCGTCTCGGTTCGCAGGGCATCGACTCCGGCAAAACGCTGGAGAAACCCACCCGGCGAACACGCATGTGCCGCAGCATCAAGACCAAACCTGGTTAGATCTCCCTGAAGTAAGCAATATTAGCAACCGACCACCTACCCAGCGACCGCCGACACAGGTAACGCACGTGGGCCGTCCACGAGACGGTGGGAGCGGGAAGTGGTGGACCACACGTCGTGTTGCGCG
Source organism: Saccharopolyspora phatthalungensis (assembly GCF_014203395.1). Lineage (NCBI taxonomy): Bacteria > Bacillati > Actinomycetota > Actinomycetes > Pseudonocardiales > Pseudonocardiaceae > Saccharopolyspora > Saccharopolyspora phatthalungensis. Next base: position 88,289 of record NZ_JACHIW010000003.1, on the reverse strand, counting down.
CCAGGAGCGCGTCCTGATGAGGCCGCAAATGCCGTGGACGTCGTGTTTGTCGACATTGACACCCCGTCCGTGTCCCGGACCCGTTCGGCAGATGCGCTATCACCGGGAGCGGATTATGGCTTCCTGGGATGAGGCACAGACCTCAACGTCACTCCCGGCTGCCAAGTCGTTCACGGCTGACCACGGAATGACGACCACGGGCACTTCGAGGCTGTAAAGCTCTGCGGCCACGATGGCGCCCAGGGCGATAATCGAATCCCGGCGTCCCAGCACAATCCCAGCTGGTCCTTGGCCGGTGCGAATGAGTTCTGCCAGGCAGCTGGAGCTCGAACTCGAGCCTCGGCCGCTTGGGAGGAACAGCACCCTGCGCGTGACGCTGGCCCCGAGCTGGGCGTGGTGGACATCGACGATCGTGCCTCGGTCGTTTACGCCTCCCCAGAATGACAGTGGTTCGGACAATACAAGTGCGGTGCCAGATGCGCGGCCCTGGTTGAGGGGCACTCCGGTTGCCTGCCAGATCAATCCGACACCTCACTCATCGGATGGAGCGTCACCTGACCCCGGACAGCCGACTCGACGCACTCCTCGAGCGTTCCGACGGCTACGTCGACGCCAAGGTTCGCAGGGGCGTAGTGGGCCCACTTCGCCGAATTCGTCATCACCGTGTGGACTTTGGCCGAAAGGACTGACGTGACGTAGGTACAGGTGTCGACAAGGATGCGGACGCCCGACCGTTCGAGGATCTCGACTAGACCTTCTGCTTTGGCGTCGGTCAGTGTTCTCCGGCCGGTGGAGAGGAATACTTCGACCTCGTCATGGAAGCGGGGCGCGGGCTTGAGCAGCTGAGCGAGGGCGCGGATCTCGGCTATCGACGCGTGTGGTGTGCCCACGCTCACCGCGTCCAACTTGCCTGTCGAGCGGGTGGTCAGTTCAGCGCGAGCGGCTTCAAGGTCGCGGAGCTCAAGCCTGTGCACCGCGATCGGCCCGGATGGGTGGAGGACCGCTTCGAGTGTCGGCGCTTCGGGCGTGACGCCGACGGCATGGAAGAGAGCCACGCCGCCGGCTGAGGCGGCGGCTGCTCCCAGTGCCTTGAGGCGGTCTTCCGGCGTGTCAGGAGGAAGGCCCGTGATCACGGGATTGTTGCCTTGATCCGTCCAGCTCCCGACGAGGTATCCGATCAGGGGGTAGGTGAGTTCGTGATCGAGGGTTGCGCCGGTGAGGCCGGTGCAGTCGAAGAGGACGGTGGCCAGACGGCCCTCGTCGGTGTGAAGCCCGGCGTAGGGCGCGAACCCAGTGACCGCTGAGCAGATGTCGATGAAATCGCCGTATCGCTCTGTCCGGGCCCCCAGCACGGAGTTGGCGAAGACGACTGCATTGGATTCGGCCCACGCGATGTGCTCGCCGAACGAAGGGCGGCCCGGAAGCTGGTACGGCGCACAGGTCCAGGAAGGAGTGCAGCCCAGAGCGGTGTACGCAGCCATCAACGCTCGGCCGTCTTCGTAGACTTTGACTTCTTCCGGGTTTCGCCTCAGCACCATCGCAGGGTGCAGGAGGTCGACAGATCCGACGTTCAAGGTGGTGGGGACGCGGACCCGAGCGCCTCGCGCTTCGAGCCCGCGTGCAAAATCGAGACTCACCTGCCCGTGGTAGAGGCATGAGTCGACGTGGCATGAGTTGATGGAGATAAGGCGGCTGCCGCCGAGGGACCGGCCGGTGGCCACGATCACGCGCATAGCCATGGCGACCCCATCCCCGTCTCGGCCGCCTAGCATCGCTGTCTGATCTGGAGTGAGGTCAATCCCTCGGAACCCGTCTGCCGGCATCGAAGGCGGCATCACCTCACCACCCGTGTGCGCGCCTCGAATTCGAGAGCGCGCAGCAGACGCCTTGTGTACTCGTGCCGCGGGTCATCGAGGACGGCCTCGGTGGGTCCTTCCTCGACGATCTCGCCTTGGTACATGACGACGACGTCATCGGTCGCCTGACGGACAACGCCGAGGTCGTGGGTGATGAAGAGCATCGCCGTGCCCAGCTCGGCGTGCGCTCGGTTCAGAACCCCGAGGATCTGCGCCTGAACCGAGACGTCGAGGGCCGAAACGGGCTCGTCGCAGATGAGGAGTTCGGGGTTCAGTGCGAGTCCGCGGGCGATTGCGGCTCGCTGCCGTTCCCCGCCGGAAAGGGTGGAAGGCTTTCGAACGGCATACGTTCGGGGAAGCCGGACCAGCTCGAGGAGGTCCGCCGGGGAATGGCCACGGCGCTGAGCAGGCAGCAGGTCCAGCGCTTCCTGAAGCGTCGATCCGACAGTCCGAGCCGGGTTGAGGGAGGTGTAGGGATCCTGGAACACGCATTGGACCGAACGGCGAACCGCTCGGCGGTCCGCCGCCGTGAGTCGCGAGTACGCCGAGGCGTCAGTGTTGTTGATGTGGATCGAGCCTGTGGTCGCATTCTCGAGGCCGAGGACACAGCGCGCGAGTGTTGTCTTGCCGGAACCGGACTCACCGATGACGCCCAAGCTTTGGCCCTTACGGATTGAGAGGCTGACGCCCTTAAGCGCGTGGTGGTCCTGGTGGGTGCGACGATCGCGGAAGACCTTTGTCAGGTCCGTGACGCGAAGGACCTCCGCTCGTCGGCCCTGAGCCTGCAGGCTCGAAGAAGTGACCGCGACCTGGCGTGCGTGCACCTCGCTGTCGATTTCGCCAATCCGGACACATGCCGAGTAGTGCTCGGGACCCACTTGGGTCAGCGGCGGCTGAGCCTCGACGCATACATGACTGTTCCACTGGCATCGGTTGCTGAAGGCGCATCGACCTATGGTCTCTTCAGCTGGGATGATCGTCCCAGGGATGCCTACCAGCTGGGCGCGGAGGTCAACCCGCGGAATGGAACGGAGCAGTCCTTCCGTGTACGGGTGGGCAGACCGGGCGTCGATGCCCTTGGCGGATCCGCATTCGACGATGTTCCCGGCATACATCACGACCACGTTGTCGCTGTAGGCGAAGCCCAACCGAAGGTCGTGGGTCACGAGAATGACCGACATGCCTCGATCGGCCTGGAGACGGCCGATGAGGTCTAGGATCTCCTTCTGCGTAGTGGCGTCTAGTGCGGTGGTGGGTTCGTCGGCGATCAGGAGCAACGGGTCCTTCGCAAGGGCAGTCGCCAGAGCGACCCTTTGACGCATGCCGCCGGAGAGCTGGAACGGGTATCGATCAAGTACCTTGGGATTCTTGATCTGCACCTCGGCCAGCCGGGCGACAAGTTCGTCTTCATGGGCGCCCGCGGGCAGGGACTCCCGGATGTGCGCGCGAACGGTTTGGAGGGGATTCAGGATCGTGAATGGGTCCTGCATGAGTAGAGAGACCGTAGTGCCCCGCAAATGCCGGAGGCTGCGCTCCGGGACATTGACCATCTCGTGACCGTCGACCAAAGCGGAACCAGCGGCTTCGAGGCCGGGAGGGAGCAGCCCCGCAAGGGCGCGAACCGTGATCGACTTCCCGCTCCCGGACTCTCCAACCACGCAGAGCGTCTCGCCACGGGCCACCTCGAAGCTGGTGTCGAAGGTGAGGGGTTTGAGGTCATTCCCGCGCCGGGCACTCACGCTCAGGCCCGTGAGGCGCACCGCGGGGGCGGTGACGGAGCGAGTTGTTTCTGGGACGCTCATCGGGCTCCAGACTTGATCGAGATCGTAGTGTAGAGGCGGTCTGCGGCGATCGTCGCCGCGAGGGAAACCGCAATCAGGCAGAGAGCAGGTGCCAGCACGCCCCAGACGTTGGAGTCCAGAACCTGGCGGTTCTCGTTGATCATGAGGCCCCAGTCCGGGGTGCCCGGGGCCACACCTAGGCCAAGGAACGACAGGCCGGAGAGAACCGCGATCGACGAAACGAAGCCCAGAAGGAAATTGGTCAGCACCAAGGGCCACAGGTTCGGGAGGATGTGCCGCACGACGATCCTGCTGTGACTCAGGTCGAGAGTATGCGCGGCTTCTACGTAGGGCAGGCTTTTCCGCACCATGGTCGCGCCTCGGACGAGCCTAGCTTCCATAGGCCATGCGAAAAGGATGAGCATGGCGACTGCGAGCCAGTATCCGCCGCCGAAGACGCCGACCACAACCAGGATCGTCAGGAGCGCCGGGAATGCCCAGACGATATCCGCTGCGCGCATGAGGAACGTATCGAGCCGCCTGTTGGTGTAGCCGCTCGCCAGTCCGATCGTCGTGCCGATCAGGGTTGCCCCCGTGGCGGTGACGACGGCTCCGAGAATCCCCGTGCGGGCTCCGGCGATGAGGCGCGCGAAGACATCGCGTCCGAGCTCATCGGTCCCGAGCCAATGGGCCACTGACGGCCCCGACACACCGAGTCCGATGTCCTGGTACATGGGGTCCTGCGGGGCGAGCAGCGCCCCGAACGCCGTAATCAGCACCGCGAAGAAAAGGACGAGGAGGCAGGCGGTGAACACCGGGCTCCGGACCGCGCTAATGATCAGGGTTCTCATGACCGCTCCCCCACAACGATGCGCGGGTCGATGACCGCGTAGAGGACGTCGACGATCAGGTTGAATCCGAAGACCAGCAACGCGCTGAACAGCGCGAGAGCTTGAACCACAGTCAGATCCTTCGTCTCGATAGACGTCACAAGAAGGGAACCCAAGCCGGGCAGGGAGAAGATCTGCTCGACGAAGACGACCCCGGCAAGACTGGAGGCGAGCAGGAGCGCACTGACGGTGATGACCGGCAGCAAGGCGTTGCGAAGCCGGTAGCCGAGCTCGATCCGCATCCTGCCGAGGCCGCGGGCACGCGCGAAGGTCAGATAGTCCGCCCGTTCGACATCGATCGCGGCCGCGCGCGCCTGGCGGAAGACGACCGCGATCTGCACCGCCGACAAGGTCATTGCGGGCAGGACGAGATGCCATAGCTGGTCAACGAAGCCATCGCCCGCCCCAAAGACCGGAAACCATCCGAGCTGGATGCCAAAGACGTACAGCAGCAGGGTCGCCAGGGCGTACACGGGGGCCGAGAGCAGGACTATCGCGCCCGCACTCAACGAGGAGTCGGCGGCGGTGCCCTGGCGTCGGCCGGCAAGCAGTCCCAGCGGCACGCCGACTACGAGCGTGATCGAAAGGGCAAGGATCGCCAGACCCGCAGAGACCGGGATGCGATCCGTAACAATCGTCGAGATCGGCGTGCCGTCCACCAGGGAATTGCCGAAGTCGAGGCGAACTGCGTGGGTCACCCACTGCCAGTACTGCGCCCAGATGGGATCATCCAGATGGTACTGGGCGTGGATCGCCGCGATAGTCTCGGGCGTTGCGGGCTTACCTGCGAGAAGTGTGCTCTCGATCGACCCCGGCGCGAGGCGGAGCAGCCCAAAGACGAGTACGGATACCACTGTCAGCAGCAGCACCGCCTCACAGAGCTTACGGGTTAGGTAGGCCAGCACTGGGCTGCTCCTCCTCTGGATCATGAGCCATCAGCTCGCCGGGTGCAGCTTCAGGATCCAGCCAGATCCTCGCGGCGTGAAATTGTCGTAGGCCCATTCCTTGCCCAGAACCAGCATCTGCTTGGTCGTGTACAGCGGGATGAACGGAGCCTGGTCTGCGATGTCCTTGCTGATTGCCACAACAGCAGATTTCCGCTGTGCCGGGTCGGCCGTGCTGGCAAGGATGTCGAGGTTGGTCTTCGTCACGTCGCTGCTGTAGCCGGCGGTGTCGGCGTCGCCGAGCAGCGAACGCAGAGACTCCCAGGGATCGGTCGATGCCGCGCCGGAGAGGATGATCCGCAGCCCCTGGGGGTCGCTGATCTTTCCGATCTCGGAGTAGAACTGGTTGTCGTCCACCTGCTGACCATTCAGCACGATGCCAAGCGGCGCCAGCTGCTGCTGGATGACCTGGAAGGCCAACCTGCCGTCGGCGTTGAACCGGACCGAGGTCGAGATGCCCTTGGGTGTCTTCGACTGGGCCAGCTCGGCCTTCGCTGCATCGAGATTGGTCGTGGTGCTCGGAACCTGTGACGTGAAGTCCACGCCGTCCTGGCCGAACATGGTCTCGAACTGCGGCCTCGTCATCAGCGCATCGGCTGGCTGGGCCGCGTTGCCGGCCGTTGCCTTCGTGATGGCCTGCTTGTCAAGGGCGAGGGCGATGGCCTTGCGGACATGCACGTCGTTGAACGGTGCCTGACGAACGTCCATCGACATGTAGAGGTATCCCTTGCCCGGTGCCAGCGATACATTCGTCTTGTTGCTCTTGTACTGGTCGGAGTGGGCAGCGGTTCCGTCGAACGAACCGTCCACTTGGCCCTGAGTGAGCGCGATGCGCATGGTCTCGGGATCGGAGATCGTCGTGAACTGGACGCCGGCAAACGTCGGCTTGTCGCCCCAGTACTTGTCATATCGATCGAGCGTGACACCCGAGGTCTTCGAGAAACTCTTGAACTCGAGCGGCCCCGTGCCCATGTTGAGCTTGTCGGGCGTGCCGATCTGGTCTCCGGCTGCTTGCACGTAGGACTTCTGCACGACAAGGGCATCCGTGCCGATGGCCACCTGCAGGAACAGAGGGTCCGGGTGCTTGAGCTTGACGGTGACCTCGTGGGCGCCGGTTGCCGTCGCTGAGCTGACCGCTGTGAAGTCGTAGCTGATGAGCGAGCTCGGACTGATATTGCGCTCGATCGAGAATGCCACATCATCCGCGGTCATCGGAGCGCCGTTCCAGAATGTCACGTCATCGCGCAGCTCGAAGACGTAGGTGAGGGGGTCGGGCGAGGTCCACGACTTGGCGAGCCAGGGCTTGATCTGCCCGGCCTCCGGGTGGACCAGGGTTTCCAGGCCGGCGCTTTGCACGGTGTACGACGTGGCGTTGATCGCCTTGGTGATGTCGAGGCTGTTAGGAGGAGCTGGCAGCGCCCACTTCAGGGTCTGATCGGCCTTGGCTGAGCCCGGGCCGTTACTTGGGGCGCCGCACGCGGCGCCGCCGAGGAGCAGGATGACAGCGGCCGTCGCCGCACCTAAGCGGCCCATAACCCGATGTGAAGTCATTCCCGGAGCCTAGCGTCAGGTGTGATACCTCACAACCATGGTAGGGTAATATTCGAAGAGACAGACAGTCGGAGCACAAGGTTCGGGTGTCATACCTCGAAGGAGATCCATGGCGACGCTGCAATGGTCAGACGACGACGAACGGACAGTCGACCGGCAGAGCTACAGGGCGCAGGCCAGCCAGATCATCCGGTCGCAAATCGTGTCGGGTCGGCTCGAGCCCGGCTCCCTTTACTCCATCGGAGCGATCGCCGAGCGCCTGAATGTCTCGATCACCCCAGTGCGAGAAGCACTTCACGACCTCGCCAAGGACGGTTTGATAGAAATGCGCCGCAACCGCGGGTTCGTGGTCCGGTGCCCAAACGAGGAAGAGCTCGATGACATCGTGCAGATCCGCACGATGCTCGAAGTCGGTGCGGTAACGGAGATCACCGAGCGTTCGTTGATCACCGACTTCGATCACCTGCGCACTCTCTGTGAGCGGAACCGGGCCTACGCCTGGGCGCAGGACTGGGAGAACTTTGTCGAGACCGACAGGCAGTTCCATCTGGGCATCCTCCGCTTCCTCGAGAACCCGCGCCTGGTCGAGATCGTCGGAAACCTCCGGGATCAGAGCCGGCTCTGGGGCTTGGACCGCATCGCCGGGTCCGAATCGTTCCAGCGTTCCCTGAGGGAGCACGATGCCCTTCTCGATGCGATCGAAGCCGGCGAGGCGGCGGCCGCCGCGTCGGTCATGCGGACACACCTGACCCATGTGCGTGGCCTCTGGGCTGGCCTCAACGAAAGTGACTCCCACGTTGACGACGCTTGAGATCGTTCCGCCGGCAGCTCTCGAGAACATCGTGCCAATGCCTGTCGCCGTTGCCGCGGTGCGCGACGCATTCATATCGTTGGCGCGTGGCGAGTTCTCCTCGCCGCTGCGCACATCATTCGACTGCGGCCGCACCCTGGTTATGCCGGTGTTCCATTCGCCAACCGGCTCGTCGACCACTAAATCGGTGATCCTGCGGCCGGGGCAGCGCCCAGCCATTCGCGGTGTAGTCACCTGGATCTCCGAAGATCTCGAACTCGTCCTTGACGCCCACGCCGTAACAACGCTACGCACCGGGGCAGTGGTCGGGGTGGCTACGGAGATGCTGGCCCGTCCGGACGCACACCGTCTGGTCCTCATCGGCGCCGGCACCCTGGCATTCGACCAGATAAGGGCTGTTGCTGCCGTACGGGATCTCGAGCACGTGGTCATCGTGTCCCGGTCGCTGACGTCGGCCGACGCTCTCGGTGATCGGGTGCGCTCAGCGTTCCCAGAACTCACTGTCGTCACTGGCCTAGATCCCGCTCCGCACCTCGGTTCCGCGGACATCGTGTGCTGCGCCACCTCATCCACCCGGCCGGTATTCGACCCCGCCGACCTCCCTGAGGTCGTCCACATCAATGCGATCGGCGCATACACGTTGAATATGCGCGAACTGCCTTCCGGCGCCTTCGCCGGAGCGGATGTGGTGGTCGACGACTTGGAAGCGGCACGAAGCGAGGCTGGCGACCTCATGGACGCGATCGCCGACGGCGTCCTGTCGCTGGGATCGGTCACCGAACTCAGCCCGCGCCTCAACGCTAACGAGAAGGTGCGCAGGGGCCGGACGGTCTTCAAGTCCGTCGGGCTCGGGATCCAGGACTGGGCTATCTGCGACGCCGTCGCTTCGCAACTCGCAGCGAGCGGCGAGCGGGATTTCCGGCAGTCAGAGGCCCGCGCCTGACCCTTTGGCGTGACTCCGTTGGGAAACCTTCTGAGCCCGGAACGCCGGCAGCCGGCCGTTTGTCACCGCATGCGGCGCTTGGCGTGAAGGAATGGTTCGCCTGCGGAGTGACCGGGCGGCCCGCAGCACCCCACGCCAAGCCCCTGCGGCGCAGAGGCAGGTGGGTCAGGTTTCTTTGAGTCGGCTGGCGGACCCTGTTCGTCGGGCTTGTTGATCCAGGCGGTGGTTGACGGGACCGCTAGTTCGGGGTGTTCGCGTACGAACCGTTCGGGGTTACGGGTATAGCCGCCGGTGAACACTTCGGCTCGGGCTTTGCGGACGACCCGGGAGCGTCCATAGTGGACGTCGATGGAATGGAATCAGCCGATCCCGGAGTGTTAGTGCCCGGTTTTGTACCAGGCGAAGAAGTGCTGGCAGAACCCCCGCGCGTCAGCGCACCCCGAGCAGTGGAGGAGTCGACATGATCGCTGAGTACACCCGAGCTTGGTCGGCGATCGCGTGCGAGGTCCTGACGCGGCCGTATCCATACGAGGCCGCCCACAGATCCTTGGACGCATCCGACGTCGCAGTGACCCCGGATGTTCTCCATCCGGCATTTCACGGCTCGTTCGACTGGCATTCCAGCGTGCACATGCAGTGGTCGCTGATCCGACTACTGACGCTGCACCCGAAGGCGGTCGATCCCTTGGCCGTCCCGCTGTTGAACCAGCGGCTTGCTCCGGACGCGATCGCGGCCGAAGTCGCGTATCTCCGCGCACGACCCGCCTTCGAACGTCCATACGGGTGGGCATGGGCCACCGCGCTCATGTGCGCGGCCCGCGACTGCCCGGTACCAGAAGCACGGACGTGGTCGAGTGCCCTCGAGCCCCTGACGGAGACAATCGCCGACCTCACCTCGGCCTGGTTACGGCGCCAGGCACTGCCAGCAAGGCACGGACTGCAGGGGAACTCAGCGTTTGCCCTAGCCATATTCCTTGAGTCCTTCATCCGTCTCGGCTATTCGGATCTGGCGGATGACATCCGATTCAAGGCTCTCGAATGGTTCGGGAGCGACACGGCCATCGATACGCGTTTCGAGCCCTCAGGGACGGACGTCTTCTCTCCTAGCCTGGCTGAAGCCGAGCTGATGCGGCGTGTTCTGGCTGCCGATGACTTCCGGACCTGGCTCGAAGCGTTCCTGCCTGGCCTCGGAGAGGACCGTCATCTTCACCTTCTTGACGTGCCGCCGGTCGACGACAGCGGTGACGGCCCGCTCACACATCTGTCAGGGTTGGCCCTCTCGAGGGCCTGGCAGCTCAGGTCGCTGGCGTCGTGCTGGCCGTCCGACAGCCTGACCGGCGCCCGCTTGCGGGCGGGCGCCGAGCGTCAGGTCGCCGCTGTCCTGCCGCTGCTCACGGGCGGCGATTTCATGTCCACGCATTGGCTGGTCACGTTCGGCATCCTCGCGACCGCTCCGCACAACAGCCAGGTTGCCGCGTCTCGTCTGGGCGTTCGTCGCTCCCGGTGAGGGGTGGGGTCATGGACGACTTCGCTGGCACGAGACATACACGCCCTCGGTGCTTTTGGCGAACGCCGCCAGGGATGCGTGGTGGGGGTCATTTCTTGTGCAGGACCTCCAGCTCCGGGTGCGCCACAGAAGACGGATCTGCGGGATCAGGCGGGCGCTGTGCAATGAATGCACCCGTCAGGACCATCGCGCCGCCGAGGATCTGCGCGACGCCGAGATGTTCTCCTAAAAGTGCCCACGCGATCAGGGCTGTGAAGACGACCTCAACGTACGCAACTGCGCCGCCGACAACGGCCGAGAGCCGCTGCACTGCGGCTCCTTCTCCGAGATAGGCGACAATCGCGGAAATCAGAATAAGCCAGATGGTTGGGAACCAGCCGGGGACGCTGCCCCCATCGAGCCTGACCTGGCCCGAGACGATTACGTGCCAGGGGATTGTCCAAGGGAGCGCGACGAAGGTAAGGGACACTGACGCCACCGCGGTTCCGGTAGCCGTCATGACGAGCACGTCTGTCATGCCGGCCAGCCCTTCGATCATGAGGAAGTATGCAGCCTGGCACCCGGCCGATCCAACGCCGGCCAGTACACCCACGAGGTCGAACCCGATGCCTGCCCAGACTTCGACAACGATGGCCAAGCCGACGAGCGAGATGAGCACCCCGACGACTGCCGTTCGCGGAACTTTCCGACGGCGGACGAAGCGGATCCAGCCAATGATCAGCAGCGGGCCGGAGAACTGGAGCAGGATCGCAACCCCGACCGGAAGCCGCTGCGCCGCAGTGAAGTACAGGGTCTGAGACGCCGCCATTCCCACCAGTCCGTAGCCAAGCAGGTACGGCCACGATGCTTTGAGGGACGCAATGAGACCGCGGCCTCTGAGCAGCACCGCGGTAGGGACCAGGACAAGGGCCGCACCGGTCAGGCGGAGCCAGGCAGCTTGATCTGCGGCTACCCCCACCTCCATGAGGGACTTCGCGAACGGGCCCGAGCCGGCAAAGGCCGCACACGCGACAACCGCCAACAAAAGCCAAAGTCCTCGTCGCGACCAGGTGGCGCTCATGCCTTGTCTCGCAGCGCGAGGGCTTGGTGACCCGATTCGAGAAGCGGTGCCATCCAGCTCTCAATGTCGTCGGCCGTGCGCGGGAGGCCGGAGCTCAGATTTATGGGCCCGTCGTCGGTTGCAACGATGTCGTCCTCGATTCGCACCCCGATGCCCCGGAATTCCGGCGGGACAGTCAGATCGTCCCGCTTGAAATAGAGACCCGGCTCGATAGTGAAGACCATTCCGGGCCGGATCACCGCGCCTCGGTAGAATTCCCGACGCGCCTTGGCGCAGTCGTGCACGTCCAGGCCGAGGTGGTGGCTGGTGGCGTGCGGCATCCATCGCCGATGGTGCTGGCCGGTGTCGGAGAGCGACTCTTCGACGCTCACGGGCAGGAGGCCCCAGGCCCGGAGGTGCCGAGCGAGGACAGTGACGGCCGCATCGTGGGTGTCCTGGAACGGACGTCCCACCTCTGCGGCCGCGAACGCCGCGTCAGCCGCCTCGAGTACCGCGTCGTAGATCATTCGTTGGACAGCGGTGAAGCGGCCGGATACGGGAATGGTGCGGGTGATGTCGGCCGTGTAGAGGCTGTCCAACTCGACACCGGCGTCGAGGAGGAGGAGATCTCCCGGCCGTACCGGGCCGTCGCAAACATCCCAGTGCAGGTTTGTGGCGTTGTTGCCTGCGGCGGCGGTCGATCCGTAGCCGATGTCATTGGCGTCGCAGCGAGCTCGTCCGAAGAAGACAGACTCGATGACCCGTTCGCCGCGCTGCTTCTGAGCGGCGAACGGGAGCGCCTCGACGACATCCGCGAATCCCGTGATGGTGATGTCGACTGCGCGTCCGAGCTGGTCGATCTCCCAAGGATCCTTGACGAGCCGCAACTCGTCGGTGGCGTTCTCGAATTCGACGTGGATTTCGTCGGTCGCCAGTAGACCTTGGGAGTCGAGGAACTTGTCGACGGAGTCTGACGCGCCCCGAATGAGTCGGACACAGCCCTGCACTGGCTTGGCGACGTGCTCGTGGTACTGGTCGAAGGGGCGAACTTCGACTCCCAGGAAGTCTGCCAGCTCCTCGAGTGTTGGTCGCCGACCGATCGTGTACTCCCCTCGAACTCCGTCCATATAGAAGGCTTCGGTGCCCGGTCCTGTCGACGGCAGGATGTAGACCACAGCGGTGTGCACGCCGAACTCGTCTACGTCGATGATCAGGACGGAGTCCGGGTCCGCCTTGCAGCCCAACCCTGTGAGGTGCGCGAACGCCGAATGGGGGCGGAACAAGTACGTGACGTCATTCGATCGGACCTTGAGCGAACCAGCGGGAACAATCAATCGGTCGCCAGGGAAGGCAGCTGCGAGGCGTTCGCGACGTCCTCGGGCGAGGATCGCCGCGGCGCCGTCGCCAATAAGCGCGGCAGAGCGATCCGCCCAGCCCTGCGCCATGAAGTCTGCGAGGGCGGGGGTGGAACGCGGGTGCGCGCGCTGAGCAGAGGCGACATCTTGAAACCCACCGCTCCCTTGGTTGACCTGGAGGTTGTCCGTCACGACCGTCCCCTTCTTCATCGAAGCTGCTGCAAATACCGCGCCAGATTGGTAGCGCTCGCTAACGAACGGCGGTCGCGCGCCACGCTTCCCTGAGGCCGGCCGCATCCCTGAAGAGCATGGACGCTCGGCGGCGCATCAACAAACACGTAAGGTATCACACCTTTACCTTACTTTCCCTCAAACTTGAGCCGGTCAATCTGGCTAAATCTGAGATGGGCCAGCCGAGCCGCTGGCGTCCCCTCCCGGGGGTAAGGCGCCAGTGGTTCGGACTTCCAGCGGGGGTTCAGACAGCGACCAGGTCGTGCCAGCGTGCGAAGGACCGTGCGGGACAACCGGCAGCAGGGGGCCGATGCTCAACAACTTGTCGAACGCGACCCACAGCGGCTGCCGCCGCCTCCTCACGCCACGATCAGCAATCTCTAGCAGCTATTAGCGCGTAACTCGGCGAAGCCCCGAGACCTAAACGACACAAGTCGGCCGGGATGCTGACTCCAGCACATTAGGACATTTGCTCCTGCGCACCCGTACCGCACCCCGCGTCGGTGGCCCGAGCTCGCAGTGCGCGCGACACGTCGGCGCGGCCCTCGCCTATCAACCGGACCAGTGCTGTCGGCAGACCTTCTCGTGCAAGAAGGCGGTCCGCAGTCGCGAGTGTATTTGCGTCGATGGCCGATGCCCACCGAGGGAACAATGCTTTTACCAGCTTCTGACCGGTTTCTCCTTCGCTGCGACGCCACAGCTCAGGCACTTCGTCGAAATACCGGTCGATGTACGGGGCCAAGATCTCGCCCTGGTTGCGGTGGGCAAAGCCGCGGGCAAATGCCTGGCGCATTGCTTTCTGCAGTGCTCCGTCTTCGACTGATCGGTACCACGCCTCGGCCTTGGCCTGTGGCGTTGGGAGCAGCGCATACGCCGTGGCGGCGTTTCGATGAGCGGAGGCCGAGGGATCGCGATCGAGCTCGGCGCGAATGTCGGCGTCATTCACGAGGCCGTGGCCGGCGAGAGTCTGGACGATCGACCAACGCAAACTGTCGTCGATCACGAGCCCGGCGACCTGCTCAGTCCCGCGCCACAAACCTTGAATGAAGTCCAGGTGCCTGTCGTCGCCGGCGCATGATGTCAGCACCCGTGCCCACACGATCTGCTGGTCAGAGCCCGCCTTGGCGCCGCGCAACGCGGCGTATGCATATCGTGCCATGGCGCCATAACCCGTAGGCGCCCAGTCTCGGGTTGCGTAGATGTCGAGTGCAGTCTGGGCTTGATGCATTAGCAACTGAAGGACGCCTATGTCGTTTTCGCCGCTGGCACCAGCCAGCACCAAAGTAACGAAATCACGCGCAGCAACAATACCGTCACGCGTCATCTCCCACGCCGAGGACCAAAATAGCGCCCGCGCCATCGGGTCATCGATACGAGCGATACCACCGTCTCGCAACGTAGCAAGCGTCTGCCGATCGAGCCTGGGTTTGCCATAGGTCAGGTCATCGTCGTTAACCAGTAGAGCGTCCGGCTGCAGTGCGCCGATCAATTTGGGTACCGCGATCCTTGCACCCGTAACGTCTACGTCGACCCGGTCGGTACGAACCAGACGCTCGCCGTCACTGTTGTACAAAGCTATTTCCAGCCTGTGCGGCCGAAGCGTGTTTGATCGAACGACGTCCGTCGGCGCTTCTTGGATGAGCTCGAACGCCGTGTAGCGGCCAGCCTCGTCGACTTGGTATTCGACGCGCATGGTGTTGACGCCAGCCGTTTCCAGCCACACAGTCGCCCACCCGGACAAGTCGCGACCCGACGCCTCCTCCAATATCGAAAGCAATGCGGCCAAATCGGTGTTGCCATACGCGAACGTAGCGAAGTAATGACGCAGCCCAGTCATGAACGCTTCGAGACCCACCTGGGCGACGAGTTGTTTGAGCACGCTGGCACCCTTGGCATAAGTGATGCCGTCATAGTTAACAGCCGCAGCCTGTTCGTCGGGCGAATCCGTTGCTACGGGGTGTGCCGTCGGCTGAAGATCTTGTTCATAAGCGACTGCCTTCTTGCTCGCGAATGTGACCCAAGCATCGCTCCAGCGAGTTGCCGACGCCTGACACAGGGACGCGGCGTACGTGGCGAACGACTCGTTGAGCCACAGGTCGCTCCACCAACGCATTGTAACGAGGTTACCGAACCACATGTGTGCCATTTCGTGCAGGATGACGTTCGCGCGGTTCTGGTATTGCGCATCCGTAACCTGACCGTGGAACACAAAATCCTCGCTCAAAGTCACCGCGCCGACGTTCTCCATAGCATTGACATTCAGCTCGGGAGCAAAGATTTGGTCATACTTTCCGAATGGGTACCGGTGGCCGAACTCCTTGTTGTACCAGTCAAGCCCCTTCTTGGTCACGTCCAGGATCCGGTCAGCATCGAGGTCTTTGGCCAGAGTCCGCCGACAGTACAGCGCCAGGTCAATTCCGTCGTGCACCGTGCGGCACACATGATAAGGACCGGCGACGACCGCGGTGAGATAGGAGCTGATAGGTAGCGTCGGATCAAAATGGACAGTTTTGCCGCCGGTATGTCTTGCTTCAATGCGCGAAATGGGACTGTTCGATGCGACCTCCCAGTGTTCGGGGGCCGTTATGTGAAACGTGTACGGCGCCTTGATGTCGGGTTGGTCGAAGCAAGCGAAAGCCCGCTTCGCATCGGTGGCCTGAAAGTGCGAGTAGAGGTACGTCTCGTTGTCAAGCGGGTCGACGAACAGGTGTATGCCTTCACCTGTGTTAGAGTATCGAATACGCGCTTCTACCGTGACAGTGTTCGACCGTTGTAGTTTGGGCAACACGATGCCGGTCTCGGGCCGATACCGTGACACGTCCAGAGCCTCACCATTGAGAGTGGCCGTAGTTATGTCGTAAGCGACGAGGTCGAGCCACGTAGTGGCCGACGGGGAGTCGGCGGCGAACACTATGGTGGTGGCGGACCTGAAAGTGTCAGTAGACAGGTTCCCGAGACCGTCGGTGAAGTCGAGATGTACGTCGTAGGACTGAACTCGGATTAGAGACTTGCGCAGGTTGGCTTGTTCGCGGGTCAGATTCGGGGTTGTCACAGTTCTTCTTTCCTCGTCTGGTCAACGCCCATTCGGCGGGCCGCGGCAATGCGCTTCAGGCGTGCTGCTCATCGACGGCGGCCGAGAGCCGACTGCTTAACAGCCTGCGACACCAGCTTCGGCGCCGAAGAGGCTGCCCACCCCTCCGCCATGAGCGCGTTCAGCGCCGCAGTAGCGCGGGGGTGTGTGCGGCGCAGAGATAGGTCACCTTCTTCGGCCAAGAATCTGCACCTTCCCTTCCAGGATTCGCCAGCATCGAGATGTTGGTCGACTGTTCAGATGGGTTACGGTGGTCGCCTACCGGCAGTGGGATGCCGTACGAGCAGCTGCGATTACAGCTTTAACTTGTACCTCAACAAGAGAGTCGATCGGAACCGACTGCCATGCAGCGCCTTCGTCTACGTCGTCTCCCCACCTTTGGACCTGGACTCGCAAGCCGTTGGCAAGATCGCGAACGCCGCGAGGGGCGAGGCCAGCGAGGATCTCGATGTCCATGGCTCGGACGAGAAGGCTGCCGAATCGCTTCGAGTGTTTGAGAACGAATGCCTGCAATGACGCAAGCTCGCCCACGGTTATCGGCCCGTCGTCGGCATTCTCGCGCGCCGCCAGCAGCTCGCGTCCATGCGTGGCGACTGTCGGCACAAGACTCCGAGCAGCACGCGACACAGGTGTGTCGAGGAGCTCGAAAGCGTCAAGTTGATCGATTACCGACTCGAGCAGTTCTCCCCGCTGAACCAACGAGTTGCCTGCATCGAGTCGTGCCTGATGGGAGTTGACACTCGCGACGGTGCGGTCACCGAACTCGGTGTTTCTCCACATGGGAACCTCGGGGATGATCCCCAGGGCGCCGTACTTCTGCGCGTAGTGGATGCTTGACGAGCCGGTACCCCATTCAGCCGCTAGGTCCATTCCACGCGCCGCGGCCTCGCTAGGGTGACCGAACTTGAAAATGCCTGGTGCGAACGACTCATCGTTTTCACCCTCCGGCTTACCCAGGTCCATCGGCACCCCGGCACCAGCGCAAATTTTTGTCAAAACCGGGTACAATGATGGCTCAGGGCGAGACAGGTAGAAGTACGCTCCACCCATTTCACAGTCGTGCAACGATGCCAGGACATCCGGCTTGACACCGTCGATCAACCTCATCATCGCCATAGTCTCGGGCAACGGCTTGTCGAAAACGTATCCGTCAGTGGTAAGCGGGAAGGTCCATTCAACCTGCTCTGCAGAGGCGGGCCGGTAGAAGTAACGCTCGTAGCGCGTTCGAGAAAGCGGCCGCCCGAGCCACTCCTCGTTCAGCCTCATCGCGTCAGGGTCCACACATACGGCAATATGCCAGGTATAGCCAAGGTCCCGCGCAAGGCCCTGATCGTTCGAAAGCTGTTCCGCTAGGGCTAGGGCCGTGAGACCGCCGATCGGCTCGTTGGGGTGCACCCCAGCGAGAACAACCGCGTGCCGTCCTCCCTCACCAACGGTAAGAACGCCCAGATCCTCGCCGAGTCGCGACGATCCCATGGAACTCCAACCGACCCTGCCTCCGGAATCGTCGGCGAGCCGTCTGGCGCGCGCATGAAGAGTGTCTAGCGTCGGAAGCTGATCCACGACGCCCGTGACAGGGCGGCCATCCGATACAGACATCATAGCTCCCGTAAGGTATTGGTTTTGAATCTAACGTCTGCCGACATCGACGCTCAGGAGATCATCGCCAGCCATCGGTTAGGCGACCGGCTACGCCACCTCCAGGTAGATCTCCAACTGGCCCCGGCTCGTGCAATTCAGGTGCGCAGGTAGGAGGCCCCGTTGATATCGAGGATCGCGCCCGAGCTCCAAGTAGCAGAGGGTGAGGCCAGATAGGCGACGGCGGAGGCGACCTCCTCGGGATTCGCAACCCGACCGAACGGGCTTTGGGCTCGGATGGCCGCGCCCTCAGCGCCACGAAGCCGCTCGGCGATGCGCTCAGTTTCGACGAAACCCGGCGCCACCGCAGCAACCGCAATGCCGTGGGGCGCAAGCGAAACCGCAAGCGATTGGGTGAGCGCGTGCAGCGCTGCCTTGCTGGAGCCATAAGCCGGACGATCGGGCTCGCCACAGAACGCTGCCCGCGACCCTACGCTGACAATACGTCCCGCCCGCTTGGTATCGATCATGTGCCGACCGGCACAGTAGCTGACGTTGGCAGCTGCGAACAGGTTTACAGCGAAGGTGTCCCGCCAAGCCTGCTGCCAGTCCGCATAGGAGGTCTCGGGAAGCGGGTGGGGAATTATCACCGCGGAATTATTGATCACAACGTCGAGCCCGCCGAGAGCCTCGATGGACGCGGTCACCACAGCCTCCGCGCACATCGGATCGCTCAGGTCGCCATCAACAAGCACATGCCCCTGTCCAGTCAGCCCGCTGAGGGTGACCTGAGCATCCTCCCGACGGCTGGAGTAGTGCACCGCGACCCGGTCGCCCCGCCGCGCGAACGCCGTGGCGATCGCGCGACCGATCCCTCGGGACGCACCCGTGACCAAAACTCCGCGACTCATACTGCGAACACCTGCGATTCATCCCGGAACGCCTTGAATTCCAATGCGTTGCCGGACGGGTCGAGGAAGAACATCGTCCACTGCTCCCCCGGCTCACCCTCAAACCGCAGATACGGCTCGATCACGAACGTGGTGCATGCGGCCTCGAGTCGTTCCGCCAGTTCGCGGAAGGCCGGAATAGGCAGAATGAGCCCGAAGTGCGGCACCGGCACAGCATGACCGTCAACTAGGTTGCGCGCCACCACCTGGCGGCCATCACTAGCGACGTGCGTGACGAGCTGGTGGCCGTAGAGGTTCCAATCCACCCATTTCTCGCCGGAACGACCTTCAGGAAATCCGAGAACGCCGCCGTAGAACTCGCGCGCCTTTCCCAGGTCATCGACCGGTATGGCGAGATGGAAGCCTGGCCGTGCCATGCATTTTTCCCTTCGACGAGGCCGCAGATCGCTTGATCTGACAGGTAAGGTGTTACACGTAGGACCTCACATGGCACTGTACCTCAGTCCTCGCGTGCCCGCCAGGCTGGACTGCTGCACCTCGTGGACGGCACTAGCAGCCAGCGGCCCGCCCCCGGGGTTAGGCAGAACCTCGATCCGCTTCCGTGGGAACTGACCTACTCGTTCGGACGGGCTCTGGTCGGGCCGACTCTGGAGACGTGGCGGGGCAACCACGGCAAGCGGTGATGCCGCCCAGAGGGCGCTCTCCGAGCGAGCTGTCGCGAACGCCGCAGCACCCGCTTGAGAGCAAAGGCTGATCGCCCGATGTGTCAGTCATGCGCGCTGGCGACTTGAAATATAAGGAGCACGACCGGATCGGCAACGTAGTCGCCGATCCGGTCGGTGTCCAAGCCCCTTATGCGAACGCCTGCCCGAATACGTCAGGACACTGCCTCGCGGCACGACCGGCGAACGTCAGCCACCGGCCCCACCTCGCACGCTGATGCCGTTCGGCTGTCTGGAGGCCATGAGCCCGCTAGCATGACCGAGACGGCTCCGTGCTGTCACGGTCCGCAGGTCATCGACCCTGGCGAACGCTGGGGAAATCTACCCAGGAAATGTTCATGTGCCGCAGCATCAAGACTCTCCGCCCACCCTACGCCGAGGAGGTCACCGACGGTGACATCCGGGCAGCGGCGTTGCAGTACGTGCGCAAGATCTCCGGATTCCGCAAGCCCGCCGCGCACAACGCTGCCGCTTTCGAGCAGGCGGTGGATGACATCGAGAAGGCCACGGCGGCATTGCTGGCGTCACTGGAGGTGCGCGGCGCTCGGTAATCTCGGCGAAGCGCCGGGCGACGACATCCGCGCTGCCCTCTCGGCCTGACGGCTGCCATCCTTGTCCGGCAAGGGTTTCTCGCCGAACCGCCGGTGTGCTCCCGGCGATGGCAGCCGGTCAGTCGAGCAGAGCGATGTCGGACGGGTGCCGCGCCAGCGGGGTCACCTCGATGGTCATGTAGGGGAACAGCGGGAGATTCCAGAGGATTTCGTGCAGCCGGTCGTTGTCGGCCACGTCGAAGATGCTCAGGTTCGAGTACCTGCCGACGCAGCGCCAGATGTGCACCCACTCCCCAGCCTGCTGCAACTCCTGCGAGTAAGCCTTCTCCCGCGCGAGGGTGTCGGCTTTGACGGCCGGATCCATCTCGACCGGGAGGTCGATGTCCATCTGCACCGCGAACAGCACGGTTCATCCTTCCCAAATTCATTCGTCGCGAGCGGGGCCCCGGTTGCCAACTTGGTCAGCTGTGCCCGCACTGGACGCACTCTCTAGTTTGATCGATCACTGTGGGTCGAGCACGAAGTCGTAGGTGACCTCCTTGCCGCTGCCGTCGGGCTTCGGCCGGGGGTCGAGGATCAGTTCCGGCTTGACGGCTTGCGCGATGTCGTCGGCGACGTGGGAGCCGCCCTTGAAGTACAGCTGCGTGGTGATCAGCCGGTGGCCGGGCGCGGAGACCTTCAGGTGCAGGTGCGCGGGACGCCAGGCGTGCCAGCCCGCCGCGGCGATCAGCGTGCCGCACGCACCGTCGGTGGGAATCTGGTACGGGGCCGGCTGGATGGTGTGGATCTTGAACCGGCCCTGCTCGTCGGCGACCACGGTCCCGCGCAGGTTCCACTCCGGCAGGCCGGGCGCGTACTGCGAGTAGTACCCGAGGTCATCGGCGTGCCACATCTCCACCTTCGCCCCGGCCAGCGCCTGGCCGGACGAGCCGGTGACCCGGCCCTGGAACAGCAGCGGGGTGCCCGGCTCGTCCGGGCGCATCGGCAGGGTCGCCTCGGCGGGCAGTTCCGGCGAGCCCGGCACGTAGTACGGACCTTCGATGGTGCCCTTGGAGCCCTGCCGGTCCTCGTTGGCCACCTCCTCGACCACGTGCTCAATCCACACGTCCAGGAACAGCGGCCACTCGCCGTCCTGGCCCACCTGGATCAGCCATGCCTTGAGCGCGTCGTACTCGTCGTAGGTGACCTTGTGCCGCCAGATCACGTCGTGCACCGCCCGGATGACCTCGGTGGCCAGCGCGTCGACCCGCTCCTTGCTGGTGGCGGCGGTTGTCTTCTTCTCCTGGAAGCGCTGGGTGGCCGCCGCACCCGAGGCGGCGGCGGTCGCGGTCTGCTCGGAGAGGTTCGTTGTCATGTCACTGTTTCCTTTGCTCAACAACGTTGTCGATGCTGCTTTCCGGCTCAGCCGTCCTGGCGGTAGTGCGCAAGCTTGTCGGGGTCGATGTCGATGCCGATACCCGGCCCCGGGCGGACCGGCACGGCGCCGCCATTGATCCGGATCGGCTCGGTGAGCAGGTCGTCGCTCATGTCCAGGAAGTTGGACAGCTCCCCCGCCCGCTGCGCGGTCAGCCGGTAGGCGGCGCCGAAGGCGACGCCGCACATGGTGCCGATCTGCCCGTCAATCTGGTTGCCCAGCACCACTTCCACGCCCAGCCCTTCGCACTGGAACAGCACGCGCTGCGAGGTGGTAAAGCCCGTGCGGGCGGTCTTGATGCTGATGGCGGTGGCCGAGCCGCCGAGCAGTTCGCGGGTGACCTCGCCCGGGTCGGTGGCGCTTTCGTCTGCCACGAAAGGGATCTCGCAGCGCTGTACCAGCCAGCGCCGACCGAGCACGTCGTCGGCCGGGCAGAGCTCCTCGGCGAGGGTGAGCCCGAGGTCGGACATCTCCTGCAGGGCGCGGGCGGATTCCGATGCGGTCCAGCCCCGGTTGCCGTCGACGTAGAGCTCGACGTCGTCGCCGAGCCCGGCCCGCAGCGCCCGGCAGGCTTCAACGTCCACTGTGTACGGTCTGCGGCCGACCTTGACCTTGAAGGTGGTGATGCCGTATTCGGCGCGGATCCGCTCGGCCTCGGCCACCATCTGCTCCGGGGCGGCGAAGCCGACCATGTGCGAGACCCGCATGCGGTCGGTGTAGCCGCCGAGCAGATCTGTCACCGGCTGCCCGAGCGACTTGCCGATAACGTCCCACAACGCCATGTCCAGCGCCGCCTTGGCCGTCGGATTGCCCACCGTGCGGTGCAGCCGCGCATGGATGGCCTCCCGCTCCAGCGCCGACATGCCCACTACTTCGGGAGCGAACAGCTTGTCGATCATCGCGACGATGGATTCCTGCGTCTCGCCGTAGGTGAATGGCCGCGGCGGCGCCTCGGCGACTCCGACCAGCCCGTCGTCGGTGTGCACCCGCACCAGCACATGCTCGGCGGCGTGCACCTCGCCGCTGGCGAAGCGCAGCGGCTTGCGGTACGGGATGGCGAAGGGGATCGCCTCAACTCGCGTGATCTTCACGGGTTTCCTCGGTGTCGTCGATGGCGTCGATGTCGCGGCAGATGAACACGTCGTTGGCGGCGAGCGCGGTCAGCAGGTTGCGCAGCAGCGGGGATTCGTCGTCGGCGCGCCAGGCCAGCGCCAATTCGACACATTCGGCGTCGGGCACCGGCAGGAAAACCACGCCCTCCAGCGGGATCGCCTGCACCGAGGCCGGGGCGAGCGCCACCCCGAGCCCGGCGGCGACGAGCGCCACCTGGATGGATGCCTCCCCGATCTCGTGCGCGCAGTGCGGGTAGAACCCGGCCGCCAGGCAGCTGCGCACCACCGCGTCGTTGACCACCGACCGCAGCGACGCCGAGTACATGATGAATTGCTCCGCCCGCAGCTGCGCCATGCCGACCTCCGTTTCGCCGGCCAGCGGGTGGTTGGCGGGCAGCACCAGCACCAGCGGCTCCCGGGCGATGGTGCGGTGCACGATGCCGTCCTCCCGGGTCGGCGGGCGCAGCATCCCGACGTCGATGCCGTTGCCCAGCAACGACTTCTCCTGCGCCGGGGTGAGCATGTCCGGGTGGATCTCCAGCTCGACCCCTGGCAGGTCGCGCTTGACGATGTGCGCCAGGCGCGGCAGCTGCCGGTAGGACGCCGACCCGGTCAGCCCGAGCCGGAGCACGCCGTGGCACCCGTCGGCAAGCCGCTTGGCGCGCCGCGCGGCGTCCTCGATCGATTTCAGGATGCGCAGCGCGTCCTCGTAGAAGGCCGCGCCCGCCGAGGTCAGCTGCACCTGCCGGGTGGTACGGGCGAACAGCTCGGCACCGAGCTCGGCCTCCAGCTGGCGGATCGCCTGCGAAAGCGGGGGTTGCGCCATGTTCAGCCGCGTGGCCGCCCGGCCGAAGTGGCGGGTCTCGGCGACGGCGACGAAGTAACGCAGATGTCGCAGCTCCACCGCCGCACCTCCTGCCATGTGGCCGCGGCCACAGCGCCGTCCGTTCAGCCCAGCGTAGGTCCGCTATTCAGCTCGAACAAATACTCATTCGCGATCGATTGGTATGCGACGGATATCAGTGGGGCCTAGGTCGGGACTGGGTGTTTTCCCGTCGTGATTCAGGCCACGGTCAT
Organism: Saccharopolyspora phatthalungensis; assembly: GCF_014203395.1. NCBI lineage: Bacteria > Bacillati > Actinomycetota > Actinomycetes > Pseudonocardiales > Pseudonocardiaceae > Saccharopolyspora > Saccharopolyspora phatthalungensis. Next base: position 64,925 of record NZ_JACHIW010000003.1, on the reverse strand, counting down.
GCCAGCGTCTTCGGCAAACCCCCGGACACCGACGTCCGCAGGCGGGCACCACAGCCCGCCGGAACAGGAGGCACCATGTCCGAAGCGCTGGAACGCATCCGGACCACTCTCGCCGACGCGCTGGTGGAGGACCCCGAGCGCGGCATCTACCGCGCCAAGCGCAGCATCTTCACCGACCCGGAACTCTTCGAGCTGGAGCTGACGCACATCTTCGAGGGCAACTGGATCTACCTGGCGCACGAGAGCCAGATCCCCGGGATCGGCGATTACTTCACCACCCACATCGGCCGCCAGCCGGTGGTGATCACCCGGGACAAGCAGGGGCAGCTCAATGCGCTGCTCAACGCCTGCAGCCACCGCGGCGCCATGCTCTGTCGCCGCAAGCGGGACAACCGCACCACGCTCACCTGCCCGTTCCACGGCTGGACCTTCAGCAACAACGGCAAGCTGCTGAAGGTCAAGGACCCGCGCGACGCCGGTTACCCCGAGCAGTTCAACACCGCCGGATCGCACGACCTGACCAGGGTGGCCCGGTTCGAAAGCTACCGGGGCTTCCTGTTCGGCAGCCTCAACCCGGACGTCAAGCCGCTGGCCGAACACCTCGGCGAGGCGGCCAAGATCATCGACATGGTGGTCGACCAGTCCACGGAGGGCCTGGAGGTGCTGCGCGGTGCCTCCACCTACGTCTTCGACGGCAACTGGAAGCTGCAAGCCGAAAACGGCGCCGACGGCTATCACGTCTCGGCCACGCACTGGAACTACGCCGCGACCACCGCCCGCCGCACCTCGGGGGAATCCAGCAACAACACCAAAAACATGGACGCCGGCACCTGGTCGCGGCAGAAGGGCGGGTTCTACTCCTTCGAGCACGGGCACCTGCTGCTGTGGACAGAGTGGGCCGACCCCCGCCATCGATCGCTGAACGAGAAGCGCGACGAGTTGGTGGCGCGGTACGGCGCGGACCGGGCGAACTGGATGATCGGCTACTCGCGCAACCTGTGCCTGTACCCGAATGTCTACCTGATGGACCAGTTCAGCTCGCAGATCCGGCACTTCCGGCCGATCTCGGTGGACAAGACCGAGGTCACGATCTACTGCATCGCGCCCAAGGGCGAGAGCGCCGCGGCCCGCACCAACCGGATCCGCCAATACGAGGACTTCTTCAACGCCACCGGCATGGCCACCCCGGATGACCTGGAGGAGTTCCGGGCCTGCCAGCACACCTACCGGGCCACCGCCGCCCCGTGGAACGACCTCAGCCGCGGCGCGGCGCACCAGATCGCCGGTGCCGACGAGGACGCCGAACGCCTCGGCATCGCGCCGATCGCCAGCGGGGTACGCACCGAGGACGAGGGCCTGTACCCGATCCAGCATGGCTACTGGCTCGACACGATGCGCGCCGCCGTCGATTCCGTTGCAGCCCAGGCAAACCGGTGATGCCGTGACACGAGCGCGGCCGCCTGGTTCGCCGAGACAGCCTGCACCGCCGCCCGAACCGCCAAGCAAAGCGAGCCCAGGAACGGGATTTGAGATGACTACCGCGATCGAAACCGTGACCACCGAAGCCGTCCGCGAGTTCCTGTACCGGGAGGCGCGCTACCTCGACGACCGCGAGTTCGAGCGGTGGCTGGAGTGCTACCACGAGGACGCCGAGTTCTGGATGCCCGCGTGGGACGACGATGACGAGCTGACCACCGATCCACAGACCGAGATCTCGCTGATCTACTACGCCAACCGAGGCGGCCTGGAGGACCGGGTGTTCCGGATCCGCACCGACCGGTCGGCGGCGACCAGCATCCCGGAACCGCGCACCGGCCACAACATCACCAACGTGGAGATCGTCGGGCGACGCGGTTCGCTCGTCGACGTGCGGTTCAACTGGTTCACCCTCTACTACCGCTACCACCACGTCGACACCTACTTCGGAACCTCGTTCTACACCATCGATTTCGGCGGCGAGCGACCGTTGATCACCGGCAAGCGGGTGGTGCTGAAGAACGACTACATCCACCACGTAGTGGACATCTACCACGTGTGAGGGGACGGGAATGAGCTATCAAGTGGCGTTGAGCTTCGAGGACGGGGTCACCAGGTTCATCACCTGCGGTCCACATGAGACGGTCGCCGAGGCATCCTACCGGTCGCGGATCAACATCCCGCTGGACTGCCGGGATGGTGCCTGCGGCACCTGCAAGTCGCGTTGCGTCTCCGGCGCTTACGACGGCGGCGACTACATCGAGGACGCGCTCACCGACGACGAGGCGGCCGAGGGTTTCGCCTTGCCGTGCCAGATGACGCCGCACAGCGACCTGGTCTTGGAGATCCCGGCCACCTCGGCGTTCGCCAAGACCGGAGCGGCCACGCACGCCGGATCGATCATCGAGCTCCAGCGGCTGTCGGCCAGCACGGCTGCCCTCACGGTGGAACTCGACGATCGCGATCAGCTGGCGTTCCTGCCCGGCCAGTACGTGAACGTGACCGTTCCCGGCACCGAGGCGACCAGGTCGTATTCGTTTCGCACCGGACCGGCCGAGAAGGCGGTGTCGTTCCTGGTCCGCATCACCGAGGGCGGGGCGATGTCGGATTACCTCGGCGACCGTGCCGAGGTCGGCGACCGGCTCGAATTCGCCGGCCCGCTGGGGAGTTTCTTCCTCCGCGATCTGATCCGCCCGGTCCTGATGCTGGCCGGTGGCACCGGGTTGGCGCCGCTGCTGTCCATGTTGGAACGGCTAACCGACGCCGAAGTGACGCATCCGGTACACCTGATCTACGGCGTCAGCAGCGATACCGACCTGGTAGAGCTGGACAAGCTGAGCGCATATGCCGAGGCGATTCCGCGATTCAGCTTCGATTACTGCGTCGCCGACGAAACCAGCAGCGCCCCCAACAAGGGCTATGTGACCGGCCTGCTCACGCCGGAGGTCCTGCACGGCGGCGAGGTCGACGTCTACCTCTGCGGACCGCCGCCGATGGTCGAGGCGGTGCGCGGCCACCTGCGGGAGTCCGGGCTCAACCCGGCGAATTTCTACACCGAGAAGTTCACTGTCGCGGCGGAGGTGGGCCGGTGAGCGCGGGTCGCTTCGCGGGCCTGGCGGTGGTCGTTACCGGGGCCGCGCAGGGCATTGGCCGAGCGGTGGCGGAGCGGTTGTTCGCCGAATCCGCCGAGGTCGTGCTGGTGGACCGGGCCGAGCTGGTCTACGAGGTGGCCGGGGAGCTGATCTCCGGTGGCCGCAAGGCGCACGCCGTGATCGCCGACCTGGAGCGGTTCACCGGGGCGGAAGCGGCGATGGTCCGCAGCCACGAATTGCATGGTGGCATCGACGTGCTGATCAACACGGTTGGCGGCACGATCTGGGCGAAGCCCTTCGAGCACTACCCGCCGGCGCAGATCGAGGCGGAGATCCGGCGGTCGCTGCTGCCGACCCTGTGGTGCTGCCGGGCTGTTCTGCCGTACCTGGTCGAACAGCGGCACGGCACGATCGTGAACGTCTCCTCGGTGGCCACTCGCGGCGTCAACCGGGTGCCGTACGCGGCGGCGAAAGGCGGAGTCAATGCGTTGACCACGGCCCTTGCCGTGGAAGCCGCGGAGTACGGGATCCGGGTGGTGGCCACCGCGCCGGGCGGGACCGACGCGCCGCCGCGCCGCATCGCGCGCGGGCCGGCGGCCGAGACCGACCAAGAGAAGCAGTGGTATCGCGAGGTCGTGGACCAGACCGTCGCCTCGTCGCTGATGCGGCGCTACGGCACGCTGGAAGAGCAGGCGGCGGCGATCGCGTTCCTCGCCTCCCCCGATGCCTCCTACATCACCGGGACCGTGCTCCCGGTCGCCGGCGGCGACCTCGGATGAGCGCGCTGCGGCGAACTAGATTGGACAAATGACCGGGCACGCCGAGTTGGTCGGCCGGCAGCGCGAGCTGGCCGACCTGGACCGGCTGCTCGCGCGGCCGCCCGGTTTCGCGGTGCTGGAAGGCCCGGCCGGGATCGGCAAGACCGCCGTGGTCGAGCACTTCCTGTCCCTGCAACGCCGGCCCCGCGTGGCGCGGGCGGTCGGCCTGCCGTGGGAGCAGCCGACCGCCTTCGGCGTGATTGACCAATTGCTGCGCGGATTCGAGGCGCCTCGGGACGCCGCCGGATTGCTCGCCTGGTGCGATGCCGGGCCCGGCATCGTGGTCGTCGACGACGCCCAGTGGGCGGACATCGAGTCGCTGCGCGCGTTGCTGTCGGTCTTCCGCCGGCTCACGACGGAGCAGGTCCTGATCATCCTGATCGCGCGCGAGCTGCCCGCCGCGGTGCGGCACGGCGTGATCGTGCCCGTCGGGCCGCTGGCACCGGCCGAGGTGCGGACGCTGGCGATGGTGTACGCCGGGCGCGACCTGAATGTGCCTACCGCGCACGAACTCGCCGCGCACACCGGTGGAAATCCCCGCCACATCCGGGATCTGCTCGACGAGCTCCCGCCGGAGAGCTGGTCGGGATGGCACCCGGGGTTACCCGCGCCCAAGGCCGTGGCCGCCGACGTCATCCGCAGGTTGCACGCGTGTTCCGCGGCGACTCGTAAGTTGGTCGAGGCGGCTGCGGTGCTCGGCGGCACCGTGCCGGTCGCGGCAGCCGCCGGACTCGCCGGCATCGATAACCCCGTCGCGGCGCTGGACGAGGCCCGCGCGAGCGGTCTCGTCGACACCGTGCCGGGCCACGGCATGATGACGTTGGCGTTTCCGGATCCGTTGGTGCACGCCGCGATTTACCACGACGTGCCCCCGCTGGTGCGGTACGGCCTGCACGGCACGGCGGCGCAGCTGGCCGAGGACGACTCCGTTCGACTGAAGCACCTGGTGGCGCAGGCCCCGGCCCCGGATGCCGCGCTGGCCGACGAACTCGATGACTTCGCCGCCCGGCAGGCCGGGCTCGGCGCATGGTCGGTGGCCGGACAAGCGCTGATCGACGCCAGTCGGCTCAGCCCGGCCAAGGCAGACCGCGAGCACCGCCTGGTCCGCGCGGTCGACGCGTTGGTGGGCGCCGGGGATCTCGGGCAGGCGAGCGCGTTCTCGGCGCAGATCGAGAGCTTTCCGGCCGGCCCGCTGCGCGACGCCGTGCTCGGTTACCTGGCTATCCAGCGGGGCCGCCCGGCCGAGGCCGAGCTGCTGCTGACCCGAGCATGGGGGGCGTGCCGGCCCGGCCGCGAGCCGGAGACGGCCGCGCTGATCTGCCAGCGGCGGGTGCTGCACTCGCTGAGCCGCTGGCATGGCCCCGACCTGGTCGCCTGGGGGCAGCGCGCGGTGACGCTGGCCGATCCGCAGGACCCGGCGGCGGTGGAGTCGGAGGCGATCATGGGTCTGGGCCTGGCCGCGACCGGGCGGATCCAGCAGGCGAAGGACACCTACCACGACCTGGTGGCGCGGGTGAGCCAAGGCGCGCAGTCGCAGCGGGTGCGGATGGGCAAGGGCTGGCTGGACCTGGCGCTGGACGACCCGCTGACCGCGCGCCGCGAACTGGAGATCGCGGTGCCCACCGAATACCGGATGGGTGCCCTGCGGATCTCGCTGTGGGCGCAGGCATGGCTGGCGCGCGCCGACTTCGCGCTGGGCTCCTGGGACGAAGCGCTGCAAACGGTCAACCGCGCGGCCGTGCAGCTGGCCGAAACCGGCCTGGAACTCGTGCGACCGCTGGTGCACTGGACGGGCGCGCAGATTCAAGCACTGCGCGGGGATTTCGACGCGGCGCAAGCCCATCTGCGGCTGGGCTCGGCGTCGACGCACAACTACGAGATCATGGTGATCCCGGCGTGCATGGCTCGGGCGCACTTCGCCGAAGCCCGATCCGACTACGAAGGCGTGCTGCGCGCACTGGAGCCGGTGGCCCAGTTGTGGCCCCGGCAGGGCGTGGACGAGCCGGGGTTCTGGCCGTGGCCGGACGTCTACGGCAACGCGCTGGTCATGACCAACCGGGTGGCCGAGGCGGATGAGTTCCTGGCGCCGCACGAAGCGTTGGCGGTCGAGCGCGGACATCGGTCGGCGCTGGCCCGGCTGGGCTACGTACGCGGCCGGATCCTGGGCGCGACCGGCGATGTCGACGCTGCGAAGAAGTCTTTCGAAGCCTCCCTCGCACACCTCAGAACGCTGCCGCTGCCTTACGAACGCGCCCGGGTGCACTTCGCCTACGGCCAAACCCTGCGCCGGGCCGGGAAACGCAAGGAAGCCGACGTCGTCCTGCGACGAGCGCGGGACGGCTACGCGGCGCTGGGTGCGACGACCTACGTGGTGCGCTGCGACCGAGAACTGAAGGCAGGCGGGCTGCATCCGAAGCGGGTCGGCGTCGACCTCACCGAACTCACGCCCCAGGAGCAGGCGGTGGCCAAGCTGGTGGCGGCGGGCCTGACCAACAAGCAGGTCGGCGTCGAGCTGTTCGTATCGGTGAAGACGGTGCAGTTCCACCTGACCCGGATCTACGCCAAGCTCGGCATCCGCTCCCGCAGCGAACTCGCCGCCCGCTTCCACACCCGGCCCTGCGGCTGAAACAGCGTCCCCACCGCGCGACTACCTGACCGCGCAGCGCCCCGACCTCGACGTCCACGAGCTCGACGCGAGCCACGGCATGGTCTCGAAAAGCCCGCCGAAATAAGCCGAAATCGTCCTGGAATTCCTGGATCCGCGACTGGACCACGGCGCGCGCGGGCCGCAGAATCGGACACGGTAACCGACACCGGGAGTTGATGGGCTTGCAGACCGCGACGGCCGTGCTGAATGACGTCCAAGTGCACTACTGCACCAATGGTTGCGGCCCCGCCGTGGTGTTCGTGCACGGCCTTGCCGAGGACCACGGCAGTTGGCGGCATCAGCAGCAAGAGTTCGCCGACCATCGCACGTACGCCTACGACCTGCGCGGACACGGCAACAGCACGCTCGGCGAAGCCGAGGGGTCCCTGGGCCAGCTGCGCGACGACCTGGTCGCCTTCCTTTCCGAGGTTTCCGGACCAGCGGTGTGCGTGGGGTTCTCGCTGGGCGGCACAGTGGTGCTCTCGGCCGCGGCGCAACGACCGGACCTGGTCACGGGCGTCGTCGTCCTGGGGACGTCCTCGGTCGTCGGGCGGACCGCCGCCGAGTTCTACCTCCGGCGGGCCGAGCAGGCCACGGATCCGGGAGAAGTGCTGGAATCGCTGCGCGAGGACACCAGCGCAATGGTGACCGACTCCACAGTGGACATCGCCGAACTGGTAGCGAAGCGCGGGGAGGCGATCGGCGACGGCCGCGGCTATGCCAACGCGGCAACCGCGATGGCGGGCCTGCGCGGGAACCCGCTGACCCCAGAGCTGGCGGCGATCAATTGTCCGGTGACCGTGATCGGTGGCGAGAACGACGCTTTCTGTCCGCGCAAAGCGGCGGACATCCTCCTCGACGCCCTCCCCCACGCCACGTACCGTGAGATCCCCAACGCCGGCCACCTGATGAACGTGGACAACCGGCACGCGGTGACCACCGCGCTGCGCCATGCGCTGACAGACCGGTAGCCGACCCAGCCGCGAATCAATGGAAATCGCCCAAGTGTCCTCTTAGGACACCAAATCCCGGACCCGGACCCAGCGGGCGAGCCGCGCCTCCAGTCGGTCGGCCAACTCGCTCATGATCTTGGCATAGCTGGCACCAGCGTGCCGACCGCGCTGGTCGCCTGGACCGGGCGAAGCGCGCGCCGTCAACGAACCGGCGGCGACGAGCAGCGCGGTAGCGGCTCGGATCTTGTGACGCACACCAACCTCCCCAATTTTGTAAGGCTAGGCTAACCTAGCAACTGACTTCGGGAGGTTTCGGATGGCAACGACTCGGACCGGGCAGACGATCGAGCACAAGCCGGCCTATCGGCTGTTCCCCGTCCAGGTCGCACGGGTGCACCGGCTCGGCCCCACCTTCGTCCGGCTGACCTTCGCCGCGGAGTGCCTGCGCTCGTTCGGCGCGGGCGGGGCCGACCAACGGATCAAGCTGGCGCTGCCGCAACCCGGCCGCACCCTGGCGGATTTCCCGGACGGGCCCGATTGGTACCAGCGGTGGCTGGCGCAGCCCGAAGAGATCCGGCCGCACCTGCGCACCTACACGGTCCGCGCCTACCGACCCGAGCCCGCGGAACTCGATGTCGACTTCGTGCTGCACGGCGGCCCGGGCCACGGCGGCCCGGCCTCCACATGGGCGGCGACGGCGCGGCCGGGCGACGAGATCGGCCTGCTCGGCCCCGACCGGCCGGGCACCGGTCGCATGTGGGGTTGTGAATGGGCACCACCCGCGTCGGCCCGTCAGCTGGTGCTGGCGGGCGACGAAACCGCCTTGCCCGCCGTCGCCGCCATCGTCGAATCTCTGCCGCCGAGCGCGCGGGGCATCGTCTGCCTGGAGGTGCCCGAGGAGCATGACCGTCAGGAGTGGACCGTGCCCGACGGCGTCGAGGTGCGCTGGTTTGCCCGCCGCGCGACGGTGCCACACGGAAGGCTGCTGGAAGCGGGCGTCGCCACGGCACTGGACGAGCTGCACCTGCGAGCGCGCGGCGACGTAGCCGAACTCGACGACATCAACGTGGATACCTCGCTGCTGTGGGAGGTCCCCGATACCTCTGCCTCGCCCGGGCGGTTCTATGGCTGGCTGGCCGGCGAGGCGGCCGTGATCAAACGACTGCGCCGGATGCTGGTCAACGACTACGGCATCCCCAAGCAGGCTGTCGCGTTCATGGGCTACTGGCGCGAAGGCCGCTGCTGATCTCCGGTTCTGTCGGTGACCTCGGTTACTGTCCTGGTGAGCGTTGGCGGGGCTCGCGCGAGCGGTCGGTGGCGTTCTAAAGTCGCAGGACAGAGAGCCGAAAGGGCGTAGGTATGGCTGCCACCACCGTGGTCACCGATGATTTCGTCGCGCAGGCCGACCCGTACCGGCGGGAACTGCTGGCGCACTGCTACCGGATGCTCGGCTCGGTGCACGACGCCGAGGATCTCGTGCAGGAGACCTACCTGCGCGCTTGGCGTGCGTATGACCGGTTCGAGGGCCGCTCGTCGCTGCGCACCTGGCTCTACCGGATCGCCACCACGACCTGCCTGACCGCGTTGGAGAACCGGAAGCGGCGGCCGCTGCCGACCGGCCTGGGCGGGCCCAGCGACATCCCGGGCGACGAGCTGGTCGAGTTACCCGAGGTGCCGTGGCTGGAGCCGATCCCGGACGCCATGATCACCCACGCGCACACCGATCCGGCGGCGATCGTCGGTGCGCGGGAGAGCACCCGGCTGGCGTTCATCGCCGCGCTGCAACACCTGCCCGCCCGGCAGCGCGCGGTGCTGATCCTGCGCGACGTGCTGAAGTGGAAGGCCTCCGAGGTCGCCGACACGCTCGGCACCAGCACCACCGCGGTCAACAGCGTGCTGCAGCGCGCCAGGGCACAACTCGACCAGGTCAAGCCTTCCGAGGACGACATCGTCGAGCCGCTGACCCCCGAACAGCAGAAGTTGCTCGAACGCTACGTGGCGGCGTTCGAGGCCAAAGACATCCCCGCCATCGTGCAGTTGTTCACCGAAGACGCGGTCTGGGAGATGCCGCCGTTCACGAACTGGGTGCGCGGTGCCGCGCAGATCGGCCGCCTGGTGGACCTCAAGTGCCCGGCCGGGCCGGGCGACATGCGGCTGCTGCCGGCCCGGGCGAACGGCCAGGTCGCCTTCGGCGTGTACATGCGCGGATCCGACGACGTGTTCCGGCCGTTCCACCTCCAGGTGCTCGACTTCGACGGCGCGAAGGTCAGGCACACCGTCGCGTTCTTCGACGTCAGCAGGTTCCCCGCGTTCGGCCTGCCCACCACCTATCCGCACTGAGTTTCGCCCGGAACCGATGCTGGCCCAAACCGTCGAACAGGCGTGCACTCGTTCTTGCCACTTCTACGATCCGCGGTGAAGTCACTCATGCCATAGGCCTCATGGTCCACATCGGACAGAATGGTTCCGCACCAGGTTCGCCACCCCAGGCACGGAGAAGTAGAGTTCACGTCGGAGACGTATGGGCGCCTGGTGGCCCCCTCGGCCTTCAAAGCCGGTGGCACCGAGTACCTCGGTGCGGCGGGTTCGATTCCCGTCCGTCTCCGCATGAGAACCGGCCGCGGCCGTGCTGCAATGGGGGGCATGACCCGGCTCGAACCGATTCGCCTGACCCAGTACGCGCATGGGGGCGGCTGCGCCTGCAAGATTCCGCCGGGTGAGCTGGAATCCGTCCTCGGCGGCTTGGCGCCGACCGTCGAGGGGCCGCACGCCGAACTGCTCATCGGCCTGGAGACCGGCGACGACGCGGCCGTGGTGCGGGTCGGCGGCGGGCCGGGAATCGTGGCTACCACTGACTTCTTCACCCCGGTGGTGGATGATCCCTACGACTGGGGCCGGATCGCGGCTACGAACGCGCTGTCCGATGTGTACGCGATGGGCGGCACCCCGATCCTCGCGGTGAACTTGCTCGGCTGGCCGCGCGACCTGCTGCCGTTCGAGCTGGCCGCCGAGGTGCTGCGCGGCGGCTGCGATGCCGCCGGGGCGGCCGGTTGCCACGTCGGTGGGGGGCACAGCGTCGATGATCCCGAACCCAAGTACGGCCTGGCGGTCACCGGCCTGGTCGACCCGGATCGGTTGCTGCGCAACGACACCGCACGCCCGGGACTGCCGCTGTCGCTGACCAAACCGCTCGGCATCGGCGTGCTCAACACCCGGCACAAGAGCACTGGTGAACGCTTCGAGCAGGCAATCGCGGCGATGACGACGCTCAACCGGGACGCCGCGGTGGCGGCATCGCGGGCGGGGGTGGTGTGTGCCACCGATGTGACCGGGTTCGGGTTGCTCGGCCACCTGTACAAGACGATGCGCGCTTCCGGGGCCGCCGCTGAGATCGACATCGCCGCGGTGCCGTACCTCGACGGCGCGCGGGAGGCGGTGCGGGCAGGCTACGTCAGCGGCGGCACCCGCCGGAATCTCGACTGGGTCCGCCCGCACCTCGATCCCGGCCCGGCGCCGGGGGAGGAGTTGCTCCTGCTCGCCGACGCCCAGACCTCGGGCGGGCTGCTCGTGGTCGGGGAGATCCCCGGCGCACCGGTCATCGGCCGGGTGTTGCCCGCCGGCGCTGCGACGATCGCGCTGCGCTGACGCCGTCTTAGGCCCACATCGTGGGCAGTTGCGTCGATCCGTTGACGCTTCCCGGTCGCCCTTCTAGCGTTCTGGTCATGGCGAAGCCGGTGCAGTTGGTCACCAGGGACCACGTGGACCTCCTCCGGGTCACCTCCGCCGCCTGTTCGCGGCACTGAGCCTTTCACTGCCGGGCTTTCCGCAGCCCTTCACCCAGTGAAACCGACGTCGCCCCGCTCTTCGAACGCTCCCGCACATGAATCCACTGTGGGCGATTTCAATGGAGATCAGCACGCTGGTTTGCATTGAAATCGCCGAGAGGAGCCCGCTAGGAAGGACCGGCAGATGACTTCACGACCGAAGTTGCACCTCGCGGTGGCGCTGGACGGCGCCGGCTGGCACCCCGCGGCGTGGCGGGACGAAGCGGCCCGTGCCGCCGAACTGTTCACCGCCGGATACTGGGTCGACGTCGTACGGGAAGCCGAGCGCGGGCTGCTCGACTTGGTCACCATCGAGGACTCGCTCGGCCCGCAGTCCACCCGCACCGACCAGGTGCGCGGCCGTCTCGACGCCGGACTGATCGCCGCCCGCGTCGCGCCGCGCACCGCACACATCGGCCTCGCGCCCAGTGCGGTCGTCACGCACACCGAGCCGTTCCACATCTCCAAGGCGATAGCCAGCCTCGACTTCATCAGCGCCGGCCGCGCGGGCTGGCAGCCGCAGGTGTCGGGACGCCGCAGCGAAGCCGCGCACTTCGGTCGCCGCGACATCGACCCCGCGGAACTGTTCGACGAGGCCGCCGACTACGTCGAGGTGGTCCGCCGATTGTGGGACAGCTGGGAGGACGACGCCGAGATCCGGGATGTCGCGACCGGGCGGTTCATCGACCGCGATAAGCTGCACTACATCGACTTCGCCGGGAAATGGTTCCACGTCAAGGGACCGTCCATCACTCCCCGCCCGCCGCAGGGCCAACCGCTGGTGGCGGCCCTGGCGACCGATGCCGCCGCGCTCCGGTTCGCCGCCCGCGCGGCCGACATCGTCTTCACCACTGCGCACGACGCGGAAAGGGCCCGGATCACCACCGACCGCATCCGCGCCGAAGCGCTGGCGGTCGGGCGGGAGCACGACATCCCGCGCATCCTCGGCGATCTGGTGGTGTTCCTCGGCGAACACGCGGCCGACCGGAAGGCCCGGCTGGACGAGCTCGACGGCACGGAGTACACACCGGACGCTCCGGTGTTCGCCGGAACCGCGGCCGAACTCGCCGACCGGTTGCTCAACCAGGCCGCCGGCCTCGCCGGATTCCGGTTGCGGCCGGGCGTGATCCCGCACGACCTGACCGCGATCACCCGGGAACTCGTCCCGGAACTGCAACGGCGCGGCGCGTTTCGCGCCGCCTACGAGGCAGGCACGCTGCGCGCGAGGTTCGGCCTGCATCGGCCCGTCAGCCGCTACGCCACCAACGCCGGAGGACACCTGTGACCAAGCAGATTCACCTGGCCGCGCACTTCCCGGGCGTGAACAACACCACGGTGTGGAGCGATCCGGCCTCGCTGAGCCAGATCGAGTTCTCCTCATTCACGCACCTGGCTCACACCGCCGAGCGGGGCAAGTTCGATTTCCTTTTCCTCGCCGAAGGTTTGCGGCTTCGCGAGCACGCCGGGAAGATCTACGACCTGGACGTGGTAGGCCGCCCGGACACCTTCACGGTGCTGGCCGGGTTGGCCGCCGTCACCGAACACCTCGGGCTGGCCGGCACCATCAACTCGACGTTCAACGAGCCCTACGAGGTGGCCCGGCAGTTCGCCAGCCTCGACCACCTCTCCGGTGGCCGCGCGGCCTGGAACGTCGTGACGTCGTGGGACGCGTTCACCGGCGAGAACTTCCGGCGCGGCGGGTTCCTGCCCGAGAACCAGCGCTACGACCGCGCTCAGCTTTTCCTGCGTACCGCCCGGGAACTCTTCGACTCCTGGCAGGGCCACGAGATCGTGGCCGACAAGGAGTCCGGGACCTTCCTCACTGATCCGCGGGCCGGTGCCTTCGAGCACCGCGACGCGCATTTCGACATCGCGGGCCGGTTCAACGTGCCGCGCAGCCCGCAGGGCCGCCCGGTCATCTTCCAGGCCGGTGACTCCGACGCGGGCCGCGAATTCGCCGCCTCGGCCGCCGACGCGATATTCACCGGGCACGCCACCTTGGAGGCAGGCAAGCACTTCTACGCCGACGTCAAGGGAAGGCTCGCCCGGCACGGCCGCTCACGCGACGAACTCCTGGTGTTCCCGGCGACGACCGTGGTGCTCGGTGACACCGAAGCGCAAGCTCATGAACGAGCCGCGCACATCCGGCACCAGCAGGTCAGCGGGCAGACCGCCATCCGGTTCCTGGAGCAGCTCTGGAACACCGACCTCAGCGACCTCGACCCGGACGGGCCACTGCCCGATTTCGATCCGGTGATCGGCACCGACACCATCACCAAGGGCCGGGCCAGCGCCCGCCGGAACCGCGATCCGATCGCCACCGCCCGCCAGTGGCGCGAACTCGCCGAGGCCAAGCAGCTGTCCGTCCGGGAACTGATCATCGAGGTCACCGCGCGGCAGTCGTTCATCGGCACGGCCGCGCACGTGGCCGACGCGATGAACCGGTTCGTGCAGGAAGACGCAGGCGACGGATTCATCCTCGTCCCGCACCTGACCCCCGGCGGCCTCGACGAGTTCGTCGACACCGTGGTGCCGCTACTGCAAGAGCGTGGCGTTTACCGCCCCGAGTACCCGGGGGCGACGCTACGCGAGAATCTGGGGCTGCCGCCGCTGGAGAACCCTCGGCGCAGCAAGAAAACCGCGTCATAACCAGACCGGCTTGGAGGTCACGCCTAATGCCCACCCCGCTCTCGGTACTCGACCTGTCGCCCATCGTCTCCGGGCAGACCTCGGCCGACGCCCTGCGCAACACCATCGACCTCGCGCAACGAGCCGAACGCCTCGGCTACCGCCGGTACTGGGTGGCCGAACATCACTTGACGCCCGGGGTCGCTTCATCGGCGCCGGCGGTGCTGATCGCGCTGGTCGCGGGTGCGACCAGCCAAATCCGGGTGGGGTCCGGCGCGGTGCTGCTGGGACACCATGCCCCGCTGGTGGTTGCCGAGCAGTTCGCCACGATCGCCCAGCTGCACCCGGGCCGCATCGATCTCGGGCTGGGTCGTTCCGGACTGGTGCGCAGCCGGGAGCTGGTGCGCCGCTTCACCGCCCGCACCGACGGCTCGGCACCCGAGGCGAAGGTGGTCGATGGTCTGCTGATCCCGCCCAAGCCCCGGGCGCTGGGCGGCTCCAAGCGATTCGCGGCCCGGATCGAGGAGCAGCAACGCCTGCTCAGCGTCGGTGAACCGGCGGAAGCACTGGTGGACTACCGCGGCCAGGTGACGCAGATCCTGCAGTTCGTCTCCGGCGACTTCCATGCCTCCAGCGGTGAGCCGGTGCACGCCGTTCCGGTCGAAGGCGCCGACTTCGACGTCTGGATCCTGGGGTCCAGTGCCGGGGAGAGTTCGGCGGCGGCGGGCTCGCTGGGCCTGCCGTTCGCGGCGAACTACCACGTCAGCCCGTCCACCGTGCTGGAGGCGGTGGCCGCCTACCGGAAGAACTTCACGGCCTCCGCGAGGCTGTCGCGGCCGTACGTCGTGGTGTCGGCGGACGTGGTGGTCGCCGACTCGGATACGAAGGCCCGCGAACTCGCCGCACCGTACGGTCCGTGGGTGCACAGCATCCGGGCCGGCGAGGGAGCGATCCCGTTCCCCAGCCCGGCGGAAGCCGCCGAGTTTCCCTGGACCGACCAGGCGCGAGAACTCGTCGCCGACCGGGTTGAGACGCAGATCGTCGGCACGCCGGAGGCGGTGGTGCCCAAGCTGGCGGCACTGCGCGACGCCACTGCCGCCGACGAGCTCGTGATCACCACGGTCACCCACGACCACGCCGACCGGATCCGCTCCTACGAGCTGCTCGCCAAGGCCTGGGAGACGACCTAACCGCGCCCGATGAACGGCATCGAAGTCGCGGTGATGGTCAGGAATTGCACGTTGGCGTTCAGCGGCAGGCCCGCCATGTAGAGCACGGCCTCGGCCACATGCCGGGCGTCGAAGGTCGGTTCGGGGCGCACCGAACCGTCGGCCTGCACCGCGCCGGCCGCGATACCCGCGGTCATCTCGGTGGCGGCGTTGCCGATGTCGATCTGCCCGCAGGCGATGTCGTAGGGCCGGCCGTCCAGCGAGATCGACTTGGTCAACCCGGTGATGGCGTGCTTGGTGGCGGTGTAGGCGACGCTGCGCGGTCGCGGGCTGTGCGCCGAGATCGAGCCGTTGTTGATGATCCGCCCACCCCGCGGGTCTTGGCCCCGCATGATCCGGAAGGCGTGGTGCGCACACAGGAAAGAGCCGGTCAGGTTGGCCCCCACGACGTCCTGCCAGTCCGAATAGGACAGTTCGCCGACCGAACCTGGTGTGCCGAAGGTGCCCGCGTTGTTGACCAGCAGGTCAACCCGTCCCCACTCGTCGCGCACCCCGTCGAACAGCGCCGCGACCGAGTCCGGATCCCCCACGTCGGTGGGGGCCACGCGGGCCGCGGCGCTGCCCTGCGCGGTCTCCCGCAACGGCTCCGGCCGCCGGCCCGCCAGCGCCACCCGGTATCCAGAGCCCAGCAATGCCTGCGCGATCTCCCGTCCCACGCCCGATCCGGCACCGGTCACCACCGCGACTCGCATGTCGTCCATTCAGCCCTCCCAGCACGATTGCCACCGGCCCCATTGATACCGCACGCCGCGAAACCCACCGGCGCGCGTCGACCCGGTTCGCGAGCCCGTCCTTGCCCGAACCTGCCGGGGCGGCCGACGATTCGGCTCGGCCACGATTCGCGCGAGCCGCGGTCGGGCATTCCGGAATTGATGCTCACGATTCATCCCGGTCTGCCAACGGCGCGAGGGTCATTGCGCTACCCGGCGGCACTCGCCATCGCACTTGCCGTACTGGCAGGTTGCGACGCGACGTCGACGCCGCCGGGTCCGCCAACAAGCCCCGCGCCGTCGTCCCCAGTACCGGGTGTGGAGGTGACCGTGCGCGGCGTTGTGCGACGCGGCGTGGAACCCGGCTGTCTGGTCCTCGGCACCGCTGAACGGCAGTACCTGCTGGTGAATCCCTCGCCGGCGTTGCGGCCCGGCGTGACCGCTGTCGTGCGCGGCAGGCTCGAACCGGCCCTGGTGACGACCTGCATGCAAGGGACCCCGCTGGTCGTGTCGGAAGCGCGGATCGGTTGAGAAACCGCCGGTGTCAACGAATGCGCTTGGCCTCCCGGCCGTGCGCGACGAGTGCGTAGATCACGACGACGTCCAGCACGATGGCGATGGTGGACCAGACGGGGTAGGCGGTGAAGAACGCGATGTTGGCCAGCAGGCTCAATACGGCGAGGATGATCGCGATCACGCGCGCCCACATCCTACCGAACATCACGCCGATACCTGCGGCGGCGAGGACGATGCCGAGGATCAGGTAGGTCCACCCGACGTTGGACAGGTCGACGGTGACCAACGTTCCGGTCTGCGTGACCGCGGTGCCGGAATGCGAGAAGGCGGCGATCCCGTGCACCAACTGGACGACTCCGACCAGCAGCAGGAGGATGCCGGCGAAGATCACCCACCCCAGCCACCGGGTCCGGATCCCACCGCGCGGCACGTTGTGGGACGTCATGGTTTCGCTCCCTCGCTGCCGCACCCGCACGCGGGCACGCGATTGCTTCACTTCCGGGGCCGCTTCATTTCCGGGGCCGGGTCACCAAGAGCCCGATGATGAGGCCGACGACAAGCGCCACCGTCAGGGCCGTCCACAGCGGCATCGTTACCAATGGAACAAAGACCCTGACCTCGACCGGTTGCCGATTCTCGACGACGAGCACGACCGCCAGTACGACGAGCACCAGCCCCGTGATCACGCGCGGAGTCATCCACCGCGACCGCGTCGCGGGCGAACCATGGCCACTATGCACAGACCCCATGTTCCCCAGCCTGCGAGGCGCTGCCGGGATATCCCAGGGCCCAACGACCTCAAACTGAAGGTGTCGCCTTTCAAGCGGTTCGCAGTTCGCGGTGCCGGGCGCGGCGGGCTCGCCCGCCCGGTCGCGGTGTTCCCCCTATATCGACAACGTGGGATAGCCACCGATCGCCCGGTGCGCATGGTGATTTCCCGCCGCCCGGCACCACGAGGCATTTCTCCCCCGGGATTGGCCCCGTAAACAACGAAACCTGCACCAGGCCCAGGCCCGCCAGCCGAACGGCGAGGCCGACCGGCGGTTGGGACGCCAGTTCGGCTGCCGGGGGCGTGCCGGAGCAGTACGCTCATAATGCGCAATGTCGTTTCGCCCGGCCAAGGCGGCGGGAGCTCGCGGAATCGACCGGCTAGGGATCCCCGTCGGGCGCGCGGGCGGTGCTGGGAGCCGAGATGAGCAAGTTGACTCAGCCCACCAAACCCGAGAGCAAGCTGTTGCGGATGATCCGCCAACAGGCAGACGAAGCGGACCTGCGGTTCCGGCTGGCCTCGGGGATGCGGCGGCAGATCAACAAGGTCTTCCCGTCGAACTGGTCGTTCCTGCTCGGCGAGCTCGCGCTGTACAGCTTCATCATCCTGCTGCTCACCGGCACCTATCTCGCCTATTTCTTCGACCCGTCGATGACCGAGGTGACCTACAACGGCACCTACGCAAACCTGCGCGGCGTGTCGATGTCCCGCGCGTTCGAGAGCACACTCGACATCACCTTCGATGTCCGCGGCGGGCTGTTCGCGCGCCAGCTGCACCACTGGGCCGCGCTGGTGTTCATGGCCGCGATCGTGGTGCACATGTTCCGGATCTTCTTCACCGGCGCGTTCCGCCGCCCGCGCGAGGCGAACTGGACCATCGGCGTCCTGCTGTTCTTCCTGGGCATGTTCGAAGGCTTCATCGGTTACTCGCTGCCCGACGACCTGCTGTCCGGCACCGGGCTGCGGATCGCCTCCGGCATCGTGCTGTCGGTCCCGGTCATCGGCACCTGGTTGCAGTGGATGCTGTTCGGCGGGGAATTCCCCGGCACCGAGATCATCCCGCGGTTCTACCTGTTCCACGTCTTCGTGTTGCCGGGCCTCATCATCGGGCTGGTGGCCGTGCACCTGGCGATCGTCTGGTACCAGAAGCACACCCAGTACCCCGGGGTGAGGCGCAGCGAATCCAACGTGGAAGGCGTGCGGATCCTCCCGGCGTTCGCGGTGAAGAGCACCGGGCTGTTCCTGATCGTCACCGGCGTGCTGGCGATCATGAGCGGTATCTTCCAGATCAACGCGATCTGGAACTTCGGCCCATACGTGGCCTCGATGGTCTCCGCCGCCTCCCAGCCCGACTGGTACATGATCTGGACCGACGGAATGGGGCGGCTGTGGCCGCCGTGGGAGCTCTACCTGGGCGTCTACACCATTCCGGCGGTGTTCTTCCCGCTTGTGGTCGGGCTGGTCCTGGTGTTCACCGCGGCGATCAGCTACCCGTTCGTGGAACGCAAGCTCAGCGGTGACACCGCGCACCACAACCTGTTGCAGCGGCCGCGCGACGCGCCGGTGCGGACCTCGCTGGGCACGATGGCCATCACGTTCTTCGTGGTGGTGCTGCTGTCCGGCGTCAACGACATCATCGCGTTCGTGTTCGGGCTGTCGCTGAATATGACCACCGTTGCGGGCCGGATCGGCGTGCTGGTCCTACCGCCGATCGCCTACTACGTGACCTATCGGGTCTGCCTGGGCCTGCAACGTGCCGACCGCGCGGTGCTAGAGCACGGCGTGGAGACCGGCATCATCAAGCGCTTGCCGCACGGCGAGTTCATCGAGGTCCACCAGCCGCTGGGCGCGGTGGACGAGCACGGCCACCCGCAGCCGCTGCCGTACCAGGCCGCCCCGGTGCCGAAGAAGATGAACCAGCTCGGCGCCGCCGGCCGGTCGGTGCCCGGCAGCCTGCTGTGGCCGGATCCGCGCGAGGAGACCGAGGCCCTCGACCGCGCCCGCCGGGAGGAGGCCGAGCGCGAACGCGCCGCCGCTGGGGAGGCGGAGGTCGAGGTCCCCTCGGGCCGTCCGCAGGCGCCTGAGCAGTGACCGGCGCGGCCCCGGCCCGGTGCCGTAGTGTCCCGCGCGTGTCCAATCGCGAACTGATCGTGCTGGGCACCGCGAGCCAGGCGCCGACGCGGTCCCGCAATCACAACGGCTACCTGCTGCGCTGGGACGGCACCGGCGTGCTGTTCGACCCCGGCGAGGGTGTCCAGCGGCAGATGATCCACGCGCGGGTCAGCGCGCACGACATCGACCGGATCTGCATCAGCCACTTCCACGGCGACCACTGCCTCGGGCTGCCCGGGGTGATCCAGCGATTCTCGCTGGACCGGGTACCTCGGCCGGTGTACGCGCACTACCCGGCGAGCGGGGCCGGTTTCTTCCGGAACCTGCGCTACGCGTCGGCCTTCGACGAGGTGGTCGACCTGCGGGAACGGCCAATCGAGCGGGAGGGCCCGGTGGCCACCGGGCCGTTCGGCCGGCTGGAAGCGGTCCGGCTGGAGCACCGGATCGACACGTTCGGCTACCGGCTGGTGGAGCCGGAAGGCAGACGCATGGTGCCCGAGCGGCTGACCGGTTTCGGGGTGCACGGTCCCGCCATCGGGAAGCTGCAGCAGGAGGGGGTGCTGCGCATCGACGGCCGCTTGGTGACCGTGGAGCAGGTCAGCGAGCCCCGCCCGGGGCAACGCTTCGGGTTCGTGATGGATACCCGGCTTTGCGACGGCGTGTTCGCGATCGCCGACGGCGCCGATCTGCTGGTGATCGAATCGACCTTCCTGGACGAGGACGCGCGGCTGGCCGACGAGTACAGACATCTCACCGCCGCCCAAGCGGCCCGGGTCGCCGCGGAGTGCGGGGTGCGCTGCCTGGTGCTAACGCATTTCTCGCAGCGCTACGCGGATCCGCGCCGATTCTACGACGAAGCCACGGCGATCTTCGACGGCACGGTCGTGGTCGCCGAAGATCTGCAGCGGGTCCCGGTGCCGCAGCGCCGCTGAGGCCGGTCGATATGCTGCCGGGCGGGCAACGATCTCGCGAAAGGCACGTTTTGGTTCGGCAACCGATCCCGGTCATCATCGTCGCGGGGTTCCTCGGATCCGGGAAGACCAGTCTGCTCAACCACCTGCTGCGCAACCCGCAGGGCGCCCGGATCGGCGTCGTGGTCAACGACTTCGGGAAGATCAACATCGACGCGTTGAGCGTGGCCGGCCAGGTCGACTCGACTGTGTCGCTGGGCAACGGCTGCCTGTGCTGCGCCGTCGACGCACGCGGGCTCGACGACCTGCTGGCCAGGCTGGCACGGCCCGGCGGCGACATCGACGTGATCGTGATCGAGTCCAGCGGACTGGCCGACCCGCGTGGCATGGTCCGGCTGCTGTTGAACAGCACGAACCGCCGCCTCGGCTACGGCGGGCTGGTGGAGGTGGTCGACGCCGCGGAGTTCGAGGCGACCCGGCGGCGCCACCCCGAGATCGACCAGCACCTGCGCTTCGCCGACCTGGTGCTGCTGAACAAGATTGACCGAGTCGGCGAACCCGACCAGCAGCGGCTGGCGGAACTGGTGCGCGAGCTCGCCGGCGGCAAACCGGTGCTGCCGACCACGCACGGTCGCATCGATCCGACGCTGCTGTTCGACCGCGAGGCGGTGCGGGAGCGGCGGACAACCGCGCGCCAGCTGTCCTTCGACGAACTGCTGTCCGAGCCGGCGGACTGCCACGAGCACCTCCACGCCGCCTACCAGAGCGTGGAGTTCACCGCCGACCGCCCGGTGGACCCACGGGCGCTGATGCGGTTCCTCGACGACCGCCCGGCCGGGGTGTACCGGATGAAGGGCCTGGTCTATTTCGGCGTTCCGGGACATGGACAGAAGTTCACCCTGCACACCGTCGGGGACTTCCTGCGTTTCCACCGGACGCGCTGGGGCCGGGACGAGCCGCGCCGGACCCAGCTCGTCGTGATCGGCTCCGGGCTCGACCAGGACCGGGTACGCAGCCGCCTGGCCGCCTGTCTCGGCGAACCGGACCACGCCGACGAGCACAGCATGCTGGATGTGCTGAAGTACACGCGATCCTGATCTGCGCTTGTCAAGGCCCCCGCCCGGGCGGGCAGCCTACGGCTGATCGAGTTTTCGACGCGGGGAGGCAACAACGGCCGGAACGACCGGTCACCGACGAGCAGGCACGGGCCAGCCGCGCGATGGCCGGGGTGGGCGTGCTCCTCGACTAGCGTCCACTGTGGAGCGCCGTGGACACGCTGCCGGATTCCGGCGGCGGACGTACCGTGGCAGACCAGTACGTCCGCCGACAGGAGCGTGCCCGATGACCAGCGCCGAGTTGCTCGCGGATGCGTTCGGCCGAATCCGCGAGGTGGTGCACGAGACCGTCGCTGCCCTGGATCCCTACCAGCTGGGGTACCGGGTCGACCCGGAGGCCAACTCGATCGCCTGGCTCGTCTGGCACCTGACCCGGGTGCAGGACGACCACGTCTCGGACGTGGCCGGAATCGAGCAGGTCTGGACCGCGCAGGACTGGCTGGGGCGCTTCGGGCTGCCGTTCCCCCGCGACGACATCGGCTACGGCCACGACCCCGAGGACGTAGCCCAGGTCCGCGTCGGCTCTGGCGAGCTGCTGACCGGCTACCACGACGCCGTATACGCGCAGACGATCGACTTCGTCTCGGACCTGTCCGACGACGACCTCCCGGAGATCGTGGACGCCGGGTGGTCGCCGCCGGTCACCCTCGGCGTGCGCCTGGTGAGCGTGCTCGCTGACGGCCTGCAGCACGCTGGCCAGGCGGCTTTCGTGCGCGGCATCATCGAACGCACCGGATAGCCGCTGGCATCGCGGCCGGGATGCAGCGGACAATCGCGGCATGACCGAGCGCAAGCCACGAGGTGTCACGTTCGAATCATGGGTCGACAAGCAGATCCGGACCGCGCAGGAGCGCGGCGAGTTCGATGACCTGCCCGGGGCGGGCAAACCGCTACCCGGCGCGGGACAGACCGTCGAGGACCAGTGGTGGTTGAAGGACTACATCCGACGGGAGGGGATGTCCGGTGAGGCCCTGCTGCCCACCCCGTTGCAACTGCGCAAGGAGGCCGAGCGCCTGCCGGAGACGATTCGCGACCTGACCACCGAGCAAGCCGTCCGGGACGTGGCCACGGACCTGAACCGCCGCATCGTCGAGTACCTGCGCACACCGACCGGGCCGCAGGTGGTCGTCGGCCCGGTGAACGTCGACGAAGTGGTTGCCCGGTGGCGCTGCGACCAGATCGAACCGGCGCTACGGCACGCGCCTGGGCCAGACGAGTCCGAGCAGCGGAAAACTCGCTGGTGGCACCGCTTCCGGCGATGATCGGCCACCCCAGGCTTTCCCACCTGTTGAGCGGCTTTGACGCGGTCTGCCGCCGGTGCTTTGATCGGTTCCATGACGCTGGGACCGCCTCTCGTGCAGCGCGCGCACATCGACCTGTTGTGGGTCGCATCCGCGGCTTGTTCGCGTGGTTGATCTCCCCCGCCCCGGCGCTGCTCCGATGCTCACCCGAGCCGCTTGCCGCCGGTGTGCTCTCGCCTCGCCGGTGACCTGCCGCCGAGGTGCTGTTGTTCGCGCCGGTGCCGACGGACATCCCGGACCGGCACCGCAT
Organism: Saccharopolyspora phatthalungensis; assembly: GCF_014203395.1. Classification (NCBI taxonomy): domain Bacteria; kingdom Bacillati; phylum Actinomycetota; class Actinomycetes; order Pseudonocardiales; family Pseudonocardiaceae; genus Saccharopolyspora; species Saccharopolyspora phatthalungensis. The sequence continues at coordinate 42,074 of NZ_JACHIW010000003.1, read as the reverse complement.
GTGAGACGGAGACCTGTGCCATGACGCTGGAAACTGCCTTCCGGGAGCCGGTGGGCCCGGATTCCTTCGAGGTGCGGCCGGTAGAAGGCGGTGCGGTGATCGAGGTGACCGCCCGATTCGTCGTAGCGCAACAAGATATCGCCGCGCTGGAACGCGACTTCGCCCGAAAACTCCGCGCGCTGGCGGAGATCCCCCTCCAGTCCACTGTGGAGGACCAGGCCGCGCCCGAGGCGCCTCGGTTGCGGTCGGTGCCCACGCCTGCCGAGCCCGCGCTGCGAATCCTGGTGGCACCGCGCCGGGTCGTGCGCGCCGATGGGACGTTCATCGAGCTCACCCGGCTGGAGTTCGACCTGCTGCTCTTCCTCCGCGAGAACCCGGGCCGGGTACACCGGCGCGAGGCGCTGCTCAACGCCGTCTGGCAGTTGAACAGCACGCCGAGCACTCGCACGGTGGACGTGCACATCCGCCGGATCCGCAGCAAGCTCGGGCCCGACCTGGAGGACCTGATCACCACGGTGCGTGGGGTGGGCTACCGGTTGGACCACACCGAGGAGGTCCACATCGAGCACGACCCCTACGCTTCCGGGGCCCGCGACACCCCTCGGGCGACGTAGCGGCCGTCGCGACCGGCGGTGGGCCGCACCGGAATGGGTATCCGGGAGACATGGCGAAGCGCAAGCGCGAGGAGTACGAGCGGGGACTGCCGGGTTACCACGACCCGATGGCCGGTTTCGCCGGAGCACCCTACGGGCGCAGTGCCCTGACCCTGCGGCTCTGGTTGGCCGGATTCGGCCTGGTGTTCTGCGGGGGCGCGGCCGCGCTGGTGTTCCTGTCCCTGCCGGAGCTGACCTGGCTGGGCTGGGCCTTGGTCGTGCTGGCCGTGGCCGCCGCTATCGACTTCGCCTGGGTCGCCCACCGCAAGCGCCGCGGCGAACCCGGCTGAACGACTCCCTCCGCGGCGGCGTCGACCTCGGCAGCTGCCGCTCGACACGGCCCTGCGCACACTGCCCCGCACCCGAATCGTCCCGGCAACTTTCGCAAGGCAATGGCCATCAGCCTGGTCGTCTCCCTGGTGGCCCCCGGAACCAAGGACCGGGATCTCAACGTCCCGGAGGACGCCATCACCCGTTGACGAGAGCGCGATCTGAAAAGTGCAGGGCACCGTTGACCGCTTGCGCGGTGCAGGTGCCGTGCACTCTGCTGCCATTTCGCGGCTACGGAGATCGGGCGTCCGGCTTCCGGTGAACGGAAACCATCCGCGCGGGCGCGTCCGACTACTCGGCAGGCCGACGCCGGAACTCGCGCCTCGCATCCAGGAGGTAGCCGACCCAGAACCCCAACACACCGGCACCGACGAGCGCCAGCGTTCCAACAGCACGCACCATGGGAGATTCCCTTTCTCCGCGGCGCTTGATCCCCTGGCCCCGACAAACCAGGTTGTGCTGATGGTGAACCCGCCGGGTGGCAGCGCCGTTGCCCAGACAATAACGTCCGGTAAACGGGCCTGCCACGCAGCGCACACACCGTCCACTACGGGGCGTGACCCGGGGCCCGCTGCACTTCAGCCGAGCCGGCCAAACTGTGTCCACTGCGGAGGGACGCCCGTAACGAGCCTCTGGCGGCAGCATTGTGGCTGGTCAGCCCCAGCCCGTACGACGGCCGAGAGGTGCGTCGACCAGCACCGGCAGTGCTAGGAAGCGCCGATGTCTTCGGCAAGTTCCCCCCATTGGACGGCCTGAACACGGTCGGCGGGCAGTGCGGTGGCCATATTCCTGTCGAACACCCGGGCCGCGGCCAGATTGATCCACAATGGACCACAGATTCGGTGCGGCTTGGGTTCAGGCTGAGCTCGATCATGCCGCCCCCACACACAGGCGTATGCGAGGGCCGCCCCCGCTCCCCTACCCTGCTGGGTATGGGATCTTCCAGTGATCGCGCTCCGCTGCCCATCCCGGCCGAGACGACGGATCTGCACAGCGCGCCGCCGTTGCACGACGCGTGCGGTCGGCTGCGGGCATTGGTCGGGATATGGCGCGGCGGCGGCGAGGTCGACTACCCGAGCATCGAGGGGCCGTACCGGTTTGGCCAGCAAGTCACGATCTCGCACGACGGGCGGCCGTTCCTGCGCCACGAGGCGCGCGCCTGGCTGCTCGCCCCTGAGGGAAACGCGCTGCGACCGGCCGCGTGGGAGACCGGCTGGTGGCGGCCGCAACCCGACGGATCCCTGGAACTACTGATCAGCCACTGCACCGGAATCCTGGAACTGTTCTACGGCACCGCGACCCCGCAGCGCTGGGAGTTGTCCACGGACACCGTCGTCCGGACGGCGACCGCGAAGGACGTCGAGGCCGCGCAGCGCAGCTACGCGCTCGGCGGAGACGACACCCTCGACTACGCCGAAAGCCGCGCCATGGTCGGATTGCCGATGACTCCGCACGTCACCGCTCGGCTGCACCGCATCTGACCACCCGGTGCGGATGACGCCCGGTAATCCACTCCAACAGATCAAGTCAAGCACCTCGGCGATACGACACCTCCAAGAAATACAGCTATGCTGAGCATATGAGTTGTGGCGATCCCGGTGCCGACGGCACCGCCGGGCTCGCCCAGTCGGCCACCGAGGTGCGGCTGGGCGTGATGCGACTGGCACGGCGGCTGCGCGCCGAGCGCGAGCCCGGCGAGCTGACCCTCGGCCGCCTGGCGGTGCTGGGTCGCCTGGAACGCGACGGCCCGGCGACCACCAGCGCGCTGGCCGCCGCCGAGCGCGTCACGCCGCAGTCCATGGCCCGCCTCGTGCAGCACCTGATCGACGCCGACTTGGCCGAACGCGACCTGGACCCGGCCGACCGGCGGGCCGCGATCATCCGGATCACCGAGGCCGGCCGACGCGAGGTCCTGCGCGACCGGGGGCAGCGCGAAGCGTGGCTGGCCCAGGCCATGACCGGGCTCACCGACGTCGAGCGGCAACTGCTGGTGCTCGCCGCCCGGCTGCTGGACCGCCTCGCCGACTCCTGACGCCACCTTCGACGCAAGACCGGGGACCGATGCCACGAACGACGCACGAATCCCACCCCAGAAAAGACAGCTCCGCTGAAGACTTACCGCGCGTGGCTAAGCCCGCTGCCGAACCGGAGCTACCGGGCGGGTTCGTCACCCCGATCGCCTTCGGCACCATCCTGCAACCGCTGAACTCGTCGATGATCGCGGTCGCGCTGGTCGGCATCCGCGCCTATTTCGACGCAGGCACCTCGGTGACCTGGCTGGTCTCCGCGCTCTACCTGGCCACCGCGGTCGCCGCTCCCGCGATGGGTCGCATCGCCGACGTGCTCGGTCCGCGCCGCACCAGCCTGGCGGGGATCGTCCTGGTCGGCGCGGCCTCGGCGGTGGCTCCGTTCGCGCCGAACATGGCAACGCTCGTGGTCTGCCGCATCATGATCGGCATCGGCACCGCTGCCCAGTACCCCTGCGGGGTGGCGATGATCCGCCGCGCAGCCGACCGACTGCGATCCCGCCCGACCAACGCCTTGGCCGCGCTCGCCATCTGCTCGCAGGTCACTGCCGCGCTCGGGCCCACTCTCGGCGGGCTGCTCGTCGGTGGCTTCGGCTGGGCCGGCGTCTTCTGGATCAACGTGCCGCTAGCGCTGTTGAGCGCCGTGGTGATCATGCGGTGGGGCCCGGCAGATCCCGCGACGCGCAACCGCAGCCGCGGGCGACTGAAGGCGCTGATGCGGGTGGACCCGGTCGGGATGCTGCTGTTCGCCATCGCGGTCACGGCGCTGATGTTCTGGCTGCTGTCGCTGGCCGCGACACCGGCGTGGTGGTGGCTTGCCATCGGCATCCCCGCCGTAGCGCTCACGGCCTGGTGGGGCATGCGTGCCCGCGACCCATTCCTGGACATGCGCCTGCTGGCGCGGCGTGGGCTGTCCTTCACCTACGGGCGGACGATCGTGACCTACACGGCCTTCTATTGCATCTTCTACGGCCTGCCGCAATGGCTGGAGGAAACCCGGGGGCTCGGGCCGGTCGGCGCCGGCTTGGTCGTGCTGCCGATCGCGGCCGTCGGCGCGGTGTCCACGCTGCTGGCCGCCCGCCTGCAGCGCACCCACGGGTCGCGCGCGACATTGATCGTCGGGACCGCCGCGCTGTGCCTCGGCGGGCTACTGCTGGTCCTGCCGGGCGTCGACTCGCCGATTCCACTGCTGCTCGTGATCTCCGCGCTGCTGGGCCTGCCGAACGGCTTCAACAACATAGGCAACCAGGGCGCTATGTACGCCGTCGCCCCGGCCGCGCGAATGGGCGCGGCATCCGGCTTGTACCGCACGTCGCAGTACGTCGGGGCGAACCTGGCCGCCGCGCTGCTGGCGCTGGTGATGGGCGCTCATGTCGTCGACGCCGGACTGCACCGGATGGGCCTGGCCATCGCGATCATCGCCGCCGCCCTGCTCGCCGCCTCGGTGGTCGGCCTGCTCCGCCGCCGCCCTGCCTGATCGCCAGGACCGAGCAGTCAGCCACGTCGCTTCCCGAACACGGCGAAGGCCCCGCACCCCGTTGTGGAGTGCGAGGCCTTCGCCAGGCTCAAGGGCCGGTCCGGAAGCCGGTACCGGCCGGGTGGCCCGAACTCAGACGAGTCGGACGCCGCTGGCCTGCGGGCCCTTCGGCCCCTGGGTGACCTCGTAGGTCACCTTCTGGTCCTCGTCGAGGCTGCGGAAGCCGCGAGCGTCGATCGCCGAGTAGTGGACGAAGACGTCCGCGCCGCCGTCATCGGGTGCGATGAAGCCGAAGCCCTTTTCCGAGTTGAACCACTTCACGGTTCCCTGTGCCATGTCTCTCTCCTTCTGGGAGCCGGTACTACTACAGGCACTCACACTTCGTGACTACCTGGGTCGCGGATCTCGAACGGCGACTTCTCCAGCTACAACCAGATAGCAGCACGCTCGCATCACCATCCTGCGAGTGTGCGCGAACACGACCCCAGAAAAATACGACCGACGTAGACAGTACACGGTCAACGAAGATCGCGCAGGGGGGATCGCACGGCGTGTCGAGGACGGCGTGTCGAGGACGGCATCGCGCATTCAGCAGTCCGATTGTGGTGCCGACCCTTACCGCTCAAACGCGCCGAAAGCTCGGCCGATACACGTAGCGCGGCACAGGGGCCGGGGTGCGGCTGCCGTTACTCGAAGCGGGAGGTCTCGCCCGCGCCGCGGCGAACGATCTCGGGCTCGGGGGCGGAGAAATCGATCACCGTGGTCGGCTCGGTGCCGCAGTCGCCGGAATCGATCACGGCGTCCAGCACGTGGTCGAGCTCGTCCTTGATCTGCCAGCCCTGGGTCATCGGCTCGTCCTCGTCGGGCAGCAGGAGCGTGCTGGAGACCAGCGGCTCGCCGAGTTCGGCCAGCAGCGCCTGCGCCACGAAGTGGTCCGGGATCCGCACGCCGACGGTCTTCTTCTTCGGGTGCATCAACCGGCGGGGCACTTCCTTGGTGGCGGGCAGGATGAACGTGTAGCTGCCCGGTGTCGACGCCTTGATGGCGCGGAACACCGCATTGTTGATGATCACGAACTGGCCGAGCTGGGCGAAGTTCTGGCATACCAGAGTGAAGTGGTGCCGGTCGTCGAGATGCCTGATGGCCCGGATCCGGTCGAGGCCTGCCTTGTTGCCCAACTGGGTACCGAGCGCGAAGCACGAATCCGTCGGGTAGGCGATCAGACCGTTGTCGTGGACGATGTCCACCACCTGCCCGATCGCTCGCCGCTGTGGGTTCTCCGGATGGACGTCGAAGTACTTCGCCATGCGGCGAGCTTAGGAGGCGCCACTCGAACCGGGCCACGGTGGTCCCGTCGGCTCGGCGGCATGGCGCATGCGTGCGACTGGTTGGCGGTCGCCAGCCTCGCTCGACCACCCGGAGATCCGGAGCAGGCGCAACGCCGCCACCCGATCGACTTACCGGTGCGGCGCACGGTCCGGGGCGCCCTGCCTCCCGTCGGGTGTTGCCGGTTACCGATCGGTAGTACCGTGTTGTGACCGGTACTACCAGTCCGGCCCGTTGGGGGCAGCGATGACCACAGTGGACAAAAGTCGCGAAATCCAGGTCGACGCCGCGCAGGCTCGGCAAGTCGCCGAGGAAGCCCGCGAATCTCGCTGGGACCGGCCGAGCTTCGGCAAGGAGCTGTTCCTCGGCCGGCTGCGGCTCGACCTGATCGACCCGATGCCCGAAAGCCCGACCTCCCCCGAGGGCGAGGCATTCCTCGAACGGCTACGCGAGTTCTGCGAGACGAAGGTCGACGGACGCCAGATCGAGCGGGACGCGTGGATCCCGGACGAGGTGATCAACGGGCTCAAGGACATCGGCGCCTTCGGCATCAAGATCCCCGCGGAGTACGGCGGCCTCGGGCTGCCCGCGGTCTACTACCACCGCGCTCTGATGATCGTCGCCACGACCAACCCATCGATCGGCGCCCTGCTCTCCGCGCACCAGTCCATCGGCGTGCCGCAACCGGTGAAGTTGTTCGGCACCGCGGAGCAGAAGCGGGAGTTCCTGCCGCGCTGTGTCCGCGAGATCACGGCCTTCCTGCTCACCGAACCCGATGTGGGCAGCGATCCCGCCCGGCTGGCCACCAGCGCGGTCCCCAGCGAGGACGGCCGGACCTACACGCTCAACGGGGTCAAGCTCTGGACGACCAACGGTGTGCTGGCGGACCTGCTGGTGGTGTTGGCGCGGGTGCCGCGATCCGAGGGGCATCGCGGCGGCCTCACCGCGTTCGTCGTCGAAGCCGGGGACGATGGGATCACCGTGGAGAACCGCAACTCGTTCCTCGGGTTGCGCGGTATCGAGAACGGGGTGACGCGGCTGCACGACGTGGTGGTGCCGGCCGAGAATCGGATCGGCCGGGAGGGCGACGGCTTGAAGATCGCGCTTACCACGCTCAATGCCGGGCGCCTGTCGTTGCCCGCGATGTGCGCCGCCGCCGCGAAGTGGTGCCTGCTGATCGCGCGCGAGTGGTCGGCGCAGCGGGTCCAGTGGGGTCGGCCGATCGGCGAGCACGAGGCCATCTCGGACAAGATCTCGTTCATCGCGGCCACGGCCTTCGCGCTGGAGGCCGTGCTCGAGGTCTCCGGCAGGCTCGCCGACGCCGACCGGCACGACATCCGCATCGAAGCGGCGCTGGCCAAGCTCTACTCGTCGGAAATGTCCTGGCAGATCGTCGACGAGCTGGTGCAGATCCGGGGCGGGCGTGGCTACGAGACAGCCGACTCGCTGGCCGCGCGCGGCGAGCGCGGAGTGCCCGTCGAACAGTTGCTGCGGGATTTGCGGATCAATCGGATCTTCGAGGGTTCCAGCGAGATCATGAGGCTGCTGATCGCCCGCGAGGCGGTCGATACGCACCTGTCGGTGGCCGGCGACATCATCGATCCGAAGGCCGACCTGTCGCGCAAGGCGCGAGCGGCGGCCCGTGCCGGTGGCTTCTACGCGCGTTGGCTGCCGACGCTGGTGGCCGGAAAGGGACAGCTGCCCGGCGGTTTCGGCGCATACGGCCCGTTGGCCGAACACCTGCGGTTCGTGGAACGGGCCAGTCGGCGCATCGCGCGGCAGACCTTCTACGGGATGTCGCGATGGCAGGCCGATATGGAGCACCGGGAGCTCTTCCTCGGCCGCATCGTCGATATCGGCGCGGAGCTGTACGCGATGAGCGCCAGCTGCGTCTACGCCCGTTCGGCGGGCCAGGAGCCCTCGGCGGTGGAGTTGGCCGACGCGTTCTGCCGTCAAGCGCGCCGCCGCGTCGAGACGTTGTTCCGGCGGTTGTGGCACAACACCGACGCGCCCGATCGGGGGCTCGCGCGAAAGGTGCTGGACGGCCGGTATTCCTGGCTGGAGGACGGGATCCTGGACGCCTCCTCCAACGGCCCCTGGATCGCCGAGGCGGCTCCCGGTCCGTCACAGCGGAAGGACCTCCGACGAACAGTGCCCCGCACCTAACGTCCAGGAACCTTGGTTGGGGTTAGATCACCTCGGGCACGCAACCCACCGCACCGTCCGGGTCGCCCTGGGGAACGCCGATTTCGCGCGAAAATCGCCAACCCTGCGCACCCGACGGGGCACGCGCTTAGCGGCAGGTCGCGAGCATCTCCTGGAGCGCCCCCTTCTCCTGTTCGGTGATCGTCAGGTCGTAGGCGCGTTTGACCGTGACCCAATTCGTGGCATAACTGCACCAGTTCGCGCGTTCGGGCTTCCACTGGGACGGGTCCTGGTCGCCCTTGCTGCGATTGGAGCTCGAATCGACCGCCACCAGCTGCGGCAACGTCATCTCGTTGGCGAACTGTTCGCGGCGGTGGTCGTCCCACTTGTTCGCACCGCTGCGCCAGGCGTTTGCCAGCGGGACCATGTGGTCGATGTCGATCTGGCGCGGGTCGGTCACCCGCTGGCCGTTGTAGGCGCTGGTCCACGTGCCGGATACCGCCTCGCAGGCGTTGTTGGTTCGCACGTCCTGACCGTCGCGTGCCAGCACCGCCTCGCGGGTGTTGCAGTTCTTCCCGGCTTTCGGCTGCGCCGTCCAATGCTCGAACCGCTCCCGGGAGTATCCGTCCATCGAACCCGCCGGGGCGACGCGTAACTCTGCGAGCTGCTCGCTGGCGGGCCCGGTGCCACTCCCCTGCTCGCTGGCGGGCGCGGTGCCGCTGCCCTTCGCGCCGTCGAGTAAGCCAGACTCGAACACCACCCACATCGAGCCCAGCAGGAGGGCCGCCACGATCGACGTCCACACAGACTTCTTGGCAGCCATGCGTCTCCTCGGATAAAGCAGCTGGTATTGCCGTCGATCGATCATCGCATGCAGCCGCCGCTCGCTCCGCCGGGCGGGTATCGTTGCGAGGCACACGACGGGTCATCGGCTAACCACTGCGCGTGACAGCGCGATGTAGCCGGAAGCGGTTATCAGTCCGCACGCCTCGAATTCCGTTTTCACGGTGGAAAATCCCGCTCCTTGCCAAGCAAGGTCTCGCGGGTTACAAGCCCCGCGCAAGATCTCGATTGTCGCCGAATTGCCGAGCAACCCAGCGGTAAGGTCCTCAAGACTCGGCTGCGCACAGAACATGCGGCGGGCCAAGCGACTCCCCAAGGACGGACCCCGGCAAGGAGACACGAACAATGGGTAAAACCGCCAACCCCTTCGATCTGGCCGGCCACGTTTCCGTTGTCACGGGCGGCAACTCGGGCATCGGGCGCGCGATGGCCGATGCGCTGGCCGCGGCGGGCGCGGGCGTCTGCATCTGGGGCACCAACACCGAGCGCAATGAGAAGGCCGCCCGGGGATTGGCGAAGCACGGCGGTCAAGTGCTGGCGCTGTCTTGCGATGTCGGCGACGAGGAGCAGGTCGAGGCCGCGATGTCGAGCACCGTCGAGCAGTTCGGGCGGCTGGACTCGTGCTTCGCCAACGCCGGGGTCGGCGCCGGGAACGCCCGCTTTGTGGAGACCGAGCTCAGCGATTTCCACCGTGTGACGCGGGTAAACGTCGATGGCGCGTTCCTCACGCTGCGCGCCGCCGCGCGACGGCTGCTGGCGCAGGGGGAGGGCGGCAGCCTGGTCGGCACGTCGAGTCTGGCGGCGCGGCAGGGGCAGCCCCGCGGTCAGGCCTACGCCGCGTCGAAGGGCGCCTTGGTGTCGATGATCAAATCGATCGCGATCGAGCTTGCGCGGCATGGGATCCGGGCCAACGCGGTGCTGCCGGGCTGGGTGAGCACCCCGCTCGCCGACCCGGCGTTGCGATCCGAGGGATTCCAGCGCAAGGTCCTGCCCCGGATGCCGGTGGGCCGTTGGGGCGCGCCGTCGGATTTCGGCGCCCTGGCGGTCTACCTGGCCAGCCCGGCAAGCGCCTTCCACACCGCGGACAGCATCACCGTCGACGGCGGCTACCTTTCGTTCTAATGCCGTGCCCGGGAGAGTTGGCCCGGTAATCGAGGGCCCGCGCAGCCGTTTCTAGGAGCCGCGCCGCTGCGCATAGCGCCGGTCGGTCACTAGGGAGTTCATGTCGAGCAGGAAGCGCCGGATCGTCTCGCGCTCCGCCTCGTCGTAGGAGCGCATTCGCTCGACCGCCTCGCCGATCAGCGGGCCGAAGAACGACCACCCGAGCTCGGTGGCGCGTTCCTCGACGACCAGCTTGACCCGACGCCGGTCCTGGGAGTCGCGTTCCCGCCGGACGTGCCCGAGCCGTTCGAGCCGGTCGACCAGGGCCGTCACCGAGGCGGAGTTCAGGCCAAGCCACTCCCCCAGCCGTCCGGGCGTCGCGGTTTCCTCCGCCCGGTCGGCGTCCAGCAACGCGATCAGCGCGCGCAGATCGGTGGGATGCAGCCGGTTGGCACCGGCGAATTCGGCGCCGAGCAGGTCGAGTTCCACCGCGATGGCCCGCAGCAGGTGAACCAGTTGGAGTTCGTCTTCCACGGCACCATGTTAATATATCGACCATCGAGATATTTGACGAGCGAGGTGCATGATGGGTTTCCGGACTCCCGTCAGCGCGGCGGCCTTCGCCGCGGCGTACGACGCCGTGCTGGCGCAGTGGCCGGTCCCGGTCGATGCACTCGACGTTCCGACGGCGTACGGGACCACCCGCGTGCACGTCTGCGGCACGCCGGACGGGACGCCATTGGTGCTGCTGCACGGCGGCGGAGCCACGTCCACGGCCTGGTTCGCCAATGTCGCCGAACTCGGCAAGCACCACCGGATCCACGCCGTCGACCTGCTCGGCGACGCTGGCCGAAGCGTCGCCGACGGCAAGGCCATCGGCGGCGTCGGCGACCTGATGGCGTGGCAAGACGAGCTGTTCGATCACCTCGGCGTCGAGAACGCGCACCTGTGCGGCCATTCCTACGGCGCGTGGATCGCGCTGCATTACGCCATCCATTCGCCCCGGGTGCACAGCCTCGCCCTGCTCGATCCGACCGGCTGCTTCACCCGCTGGAATCCGCGCTACCTGCTGCGCGCCCTGCCCATGCTGCTGCGACCGACGCCACGACGAACCCGCGACTTCCTGCTTTGGGAGGCCGGCGGCACCGGTATCGACCCGGCATTGCTCGAACTGCAAGCCCGCGGTGCCGAATTCAAGACGGCCAAAGTGATCACTCGGCCCAACCCCGACCCGTCGCGCCTTACCGTGCCCATGCTCGTGCTGGCTGCGGGGAAGAGCAAGGCGCACAACCCCGACCGTCTCATCGCACAGGCGCGCCGTCTGGTCCCCGACGTCCAGACGGCGGTTCTCCCGGGCGTCGGCCACCACGCGCTGCCGACCGAAAATGCCGCCCGACTCAACGAAATCCTCGCTGATTTCTTCGCCCGCGTCCGCCCGTGAAGCGAAAGAAGCCTGCCGCACAAGCAATCACGAATGGGTCGACCAGGTGGCGCAGTCCGGTGTCAGACCGTAACCGCGTTCGGTAACGCGCGAGTTCCGATTTTCTGGTAACAGGAAAGCCCAGCGCCGCGTCGATCCGACGTCGCTTAACTCCGCGGGCCCGCGTCGTGCCGCTCGATTGAGGATAGTCACATCAGCGTGGGCAGGCCGAAGCGTGCGTCCACTCTGGACGCACAGCGGACGACCGGGAGGCTCGGCGGTGCCAGGCCGAGTTCGTCCAGCAGACCGTTATCGGCGAAGTCCAGCAGCTCGGCGGAATCCAGGGCCCACGGTTCGTGCCGCACCGGGATCTTGAGAGCCCGACCGTGCCAGGCCGAGTACATCCGCCAGCGCGCGGTGAGGTACCGGTCCGCTCCGTTCAGCACGACCCGGTCCCCACGCCGGATGCGCAGGCTCAGGCCGACCCCTGATCGTTCGACCCGGTACGAGGTTTCCGTCGCAGTCGTCGCACATCCCACCGCCGACGACCGGTACGGCAAACAGCCCACCGTGCTCGCGATCCGGACGAAGACCGGGCTCGACGCTTCCATGGTCAGAAACGCCAGTCCGCGGCGACCACGCTCGTCGACGACGAAGGTGCGCACGTTCAGCTCGGTGAATCGCAGCCGTACCGGTCCGGTGACCGACATCCGCAGGCCGACCACGCCGAGCCAGCTCGTGCCGGCGAACAGGTCTGGCCGGGTTCGTGGCGGCAACAGCGGCTCGATTTCCCTTTTCTGACAAGGCCAATGCACGAACACCACATCGCTCCAACGCTGCCTGGTGAAAGCCCAGCGGACGCGGTGCGGCGCGGTGAGCGTGATCGGTTCGGGCTCCAACGGCTATCCAGTGATTTGCAGCAGTGCCGCGTACAGCGTCAGGTCGTTCCACAACGCTCCAGTGTCGGCAGTCTACGGCATGGGCAAGGTGGTCGCCTCTGGGCGCGCCCCTGCTCTACGGGTACGTGCGACATCCTTGTCTCCCGGGCGATCGTGCGGTGTTGGTCAGGGTCAAGTACCCCGCGTCGCATCCAGCCGCCGTCGTATCCGTGCCACGCGCTCATGCATCGGGAGTTGGTTGGTGGCGACGATGGGGCCCATTACCTCGCGCAGGAAGGTGTCGGGATCAACCGACGTGACGTCTTCGGCGCGCACAACCGCTGGGAACTCGGCCAGGACCGGGTCGTCCAGGGTCAGGGCTTCGGCAGGCGGTGGTGTCTCGCCGCAGCAGGCCCGCAGTTTGACGGCCCCTGCTGGCGGATTCTCCAACAGCACGTTGGTGTCCTCGGTGCGTCCCAGTTCCTTGATCAGTTCGAGTTCCCGCAGCACGGCAGGGGTTTTCTCTTCTGCCCAGACGATGACGCGCTCGGCAAGGCCGATGAGGACGCGGACGGTGTCCAACCAGCAGTCGTCGGGCAGGTACAGGAACCGCTGCAGTCCCTTGGAGATGCCGAGCATCGAAGCGATCTCGCTGTCGATGCCCAACAAGGCGGCCTGGGTGTTGGCAACCTGCGCGACGTCGGTGATCTCGGTCATCGCCGAGCACATCTGGATCTGCGGCTCCCCGGAGACGGTGATCGCCAAGATCGAGAAGATGCAGGACGACATCGGCGGCTTCGGCCAGATCGTCATGAACACCCACGACTACCTCGAAGACTCCAAGCCCTGGACCGAGTCCATGCACCGCATCGCCAAGGAAGTCGTGCCCAAGGTCCGCCCGACCGTGCCGACCGCCTGACCGCGACGGCGCAGGAATGCGTGTTCTGCCCCGGCACATCCGGGGCAGAACACCATCCGATTCCAGCGATGCTGTGGCGGGCCTGATCGACATCCGTCCACCGTCGCAAGCCGGCGACGACCGTGCTCACCGCCGGTCTCGTTGCCAGTCCCGGCTCCCGCACCGCGTTTCACGCGGCCGTCGGCGTCGCTCTACTCGATGTCACACTGCTCCTGAGCTCCGCTGTCCGGTCGGCCCGACCACCGGGTCCGGCCACAATGGACCTCGACGCGGCTCGCGGTCGCTGTTTCTTTCTCGGGCTCCGTCAGGTATTCAGGTTGGATGACCGAACTGCTGTTGGGCCCGCTATTGCGCTACGTCGACGAAAGCCGGGCGACCGTGTGGGTGGAGACCGATGGTCCCTGCACGGTCGCGGTGCTGGGCGGTTCGGCGCGCACGTTCCAGGTCGGTGGACACCACTACGCACTGGTCACCGTGCCCGATTTGGACGCCACCACGCCTTACGAGGTGCGGTTGGACGGACGCGTGGTCTGGCCCGAGCCCGGCAACCCGCCGAGCTGGATCCGGCCGGTGGCAGGATCGGCGACGTTGCGGCTGCTGTTCGGCTCCTGCCACTTCGACCGCCCGGAAAACGCCAACCACCGCAAGGCGCTCGGGCCGGATGCGCTGGCCGCCTACGGAGCCCAGCTGGCGCGCACCCCGGATTCCGGCTGGCCGGACGCGCTGCTGCTGCTCGGCGACCAGGTCTACGCCGATGAGACCACCCCAGAGCTGCGGCGCGAGTTGAGCGCCCGACGCGATCTCCGCCGCCCGCCCGGCCACGAGGTCGCCGACTTCGAGGAGTACACGCTGCTGTACCGGTATGCCTGGCGTGCCCCGGGAATCCGGTGGCTGCTGTCGACGCTGCCCACCATGATGATCTTCGACGACCACGACGTGCGGGACGACTGGAACACCTCGCGTGCCTGGCGGGCGCGGATGGCGCATGCGCCGTGGTGGCCGGAACGGCTGCTCGGCGGGCTCGTCTCATACTGGATCTACCAGCACATCGGCAACCTCAGTCCGGAAGAACTCGACCGCGACGAGACCTACCAGCAGGTGCTGGCGGCCGGTCGCACCGGCGATGCCCTCCCGGTGCTACGCGAGTTCGCGGCGCGCGCCGACCGCGAGCAGAACGGGACGAAAGGGGCGCGCTGGAGCTACTACCGCGATCTCGGCCCGGCCCGGCTGGTGGTGCTTGACACCCGCTGCGGCCGAATCCTGGAAACCGCCGACCGCGCCATGCTCTCCGACGTCGACTTCGCGTGGCTGCGCAAGATCACCGAAGGCAACCACGAGCACCTGGTGCTCGCTTCGTCCTTGCCGTGGCTGCTGCCGCCGGCCGTGCACCACATCCAGTCCTGGAACGAGCTCGCGTGCACCGATCGGGGCCGAGTACCGAGGTTCGCCGAACGACTCCGGCAGGTCGGCGACTTCGAGCACTGGGCGGCGTTCCGAGCCTCCTTCGACCGGCTCAGCTCGCTGATCCAGGACCGCGCGGAAGGCGCTTCCGCGCCGGCCACGGTCAGCGTGCTTTCCGGCGACGTGCACCACAGCTATCTCGCCGAGGCCGGCTACCCGCACCCGACGCGGTCGCGCGTGGTCCAGTTGACCTGTTCGCCGCTGCACAATCCGGCACCGCGCGTGCTGCGCGGACCGCTGCGTGCGGCGTGGTGGGCACCGATAGCCGAGCTTTTCCGGCGGCAGGCGGAACGAGTTGGAGTTGCGCAGCTGCCGCTTGGCTGGCGCAGGATCGCCGACCCGTTCTTCGGCAACGCCATCGGCAGGCTGGACTTCGACGGCCCGCACGCCGAGGTCCGGCTCCTGGAAGCGACCAGCGACCGGCGTCTCACCGCCGCCTGCCGCGAGCGGCTCACCTGAATGTCCTTTGTGGACCTGTCCGGCCGGTCGTCGGCGTCGCTGCCCAGGACGCGCTGTCCGCGGTTCTCCGCGACCGGCTTGATGTCGCCGGACGGCAAGATCGCCATTTCGATTTCGTGCCGCACATCCCCTGACCGCACGCGGTTGTGGTCCGATGGAACGATGAAGATTCGAATCGGAGTGGGGCTCGGTGCGCAGCACGGCACCCCTGATGTCTTCGCCGACATCGTCGACCGGCTCGAAGCGGCCGGGGTGGATTCGCTGTGGCTGTCGGAGTTCATCTACTCGCCGCAGGTCGACCCGTTCATCGGGATGACGCACGCGCTCGCCCGCACCGCCAGGCTCAAGGTCGGCACGGGAGTGGCCGTACTGCCGGGCAGGCACCCAGTGCTGGTCGCCAAGCAACTGGCCACGCTGGCCGGGCTGGCACCGCGCCGGGTGCTGCCGGTATTCGGGCTGCGCCCGGACCGCCGCCGCGAACGCGACCTGTTCGCGGTGCCGCCCGGGCGACGCGGCGCGGTGTTCGACGAATCGCTGCACCTCGTGCGCCGACTGCTGACGCAGGACGAGGTCACCCACCACGGCGAGTTCTTCGACATCGAGGACGCGTCGATCGGCCCGAGACCGGCCAAGCCGGTGGATATCTGGCTCGGTGGCAGCTCACCGGCCGGGCTGTGCCGCGTCGGCCGCTACGGCGACGGCTGGCTGGCGAGCTTGCTGTCCCCCGGCGAAACCCGGCACGGCCGACAGGCGATCGAGGCCGCTGCCGCCGAAGCCGGCCGCGAGATCGAGGCCGACCACTACGGCATCAGCATCCCGGTGGCCACCGACGGCATCCCGGCCGACCTGCTCGCCAGCGTGCGCGACCGCCGCCCGGACGCCGATCCGGCCGAACTGGTGGCCGCCAGCTGGCCCGACGCCCGGCGGATGGTGGAGGGCCACCTGGCGGCGGGCCTGACCAAGTTCGTCATCAGACCCGCCGACCCGACGGGCTCGTTCGACGACTTCCTGCACCGGTTCACCGAAGAACTGCTGCCGTTGCAAAACTAGGGTCTGCCCTATAAGCGGCGTAAGCCACTTGCGGTGTGGGACTCACACTCGCTAAACCAGGAACGAGAACAGCGGTGAACCGGGCGAGACCTGCTCGATCTGCAGCGGCGATTCCTTCATCCGCTTCAGCAGCCCGTCCAGCTCGTCGGCGCGGTCGAGCTCGATGCCCACCAGCGCCGGGCCGGTTTCCCGGTTGTTCTTCTTCACGTACTCGAACGCGACGATGTCCTGGCCCGCGTCGAGCACGTCGTCCAGGAAGTGCCGCAGCGCGCCCGGTTCCTGCGGGAACGTCACCAGGAAGTAGTGCCGCAGCCCTTCGTGCACCAACGAGCGTTCGACGACCTCGCCGTAGCGGCTCAGGTCGTTGTTGCCGCCGGAGACCACGCACACCACCGGCCCCTTGGCCGGGCGCTCCAGTGGCAGCCGCGCCGCCGCGCTGGCCAGCGCTCCGGCGGGCTCGGCGATGATCCCCTCGGTCTGGTAGAGCTCGATCATCTCGGTGCACACCGCGCCTTCGGGCACCGCTACCAACTCGTCGACCAGTTCCCGCACCACCCGGAATCCGACGTCGCCGACGCGCCCGACCGCCGCGCCATCGACGAACGTGTCCACCGATGGCAGGGCAACCGGCCCGCCGTGGTCCAGCGCCGCGCGCATGCTGGCCGCCCCGGCCGGTTCGGCACCGATCACCCGCACCTCGGGGAAGTGCTCCTTGAGCCACAGCACCACGCCAGCCAGCAGCCCGCCGCCGCCAACCGGCACGATCACGGTGTCGATCGGGCCGTCGTGCTGCTCGGCGATCTCCAGGCCGACCGTGCCCTGCCCGGCGATGGTCCGCGGGTCGTCGAAGGGGTGCACGTAGATCGCGCCGGTGCACCGGCTGTCCTCGCGCGATGCGACGCTGGCCTCGTCGAATGAGCTGCCTACGATCACCGGCTCGACCCACGGGCCACCGATCTCCGCGATCCGCCGCCGCTTCTGCCGGGGCGTATTCGCCGGGAGGTACACCCGGCCGTTGATCTTCAGCTCACGGCAGGCGAACGCCACGCCCTGCGCATGGTTGCCCGCGCTCGCGCACACCACCCCGCGCTCCCGCTCGTCCGGACCCAAGGAGGAAATCAGGTTGTACGCGCCGCGCACCTTGTAGGAGCGGCAGACCTGCAGGTCCTCCCGCTTGAGCCGCACCGGGACGCCAAGCTCGCTGGTCAGGCGGCTGCTCGGTTCCAACGGAGTGCGCCGGACCACCTGCCGCAGGCGGGTACCGGCGCGGAAGATCGTTGCGGGACTCAGCTCATCGGACACCAACCGATCCTAAATGCGCTGGTCGGCGTGCTGTCGCGCGGGTGCGCCAGGACGGCGTTATCGCGGTGTTATCGCGGTTTTGCCGCCTTCGCGCGGGGCCCATCGGCCCTACCACCGGCGGACACGGGTCCGCAGAGTGCTGGTAAGGGGGCGATCGGACATGGCGAGGTCGAAGCAGTCCGTGGTGGTGGGCGTCGACGGTTCGGAGTCATCCGTACAGGCCGCGTTGTGGGCCGCCGCCGAGGCGGCGCGGCTGGCCGTTCCGGCGCACCTGGTCCTGGTCAACGACGACCCGGCCCGCGAAGACTTCGCCAAGCAGGCGGTCCGCGACATCGCCGAGCGCTGCCACCGCGAGTACCCCGAATTGACGATCACCGACGAAGTCGCCGTCGGGCACCCGGCCGAGGAACTGGTCCGCCGCTCCGACACCGCCCAACTGGTCGTCGTCGGATCGCGCGGGCACGGCGTGTTCCGGGACGCGTTGCTCGGCGCCATCAGCACGTCCGTGGCCGCGCATGCACGTTGCCCGGTCGTCGTGGTGCGCGGCCACGCAACGGTGCCGGGCCCAGTGGTCGTCGGAGTGGACAACTCACCGGGCAGCCGCATCGCGGTGCACTACGCATTCGACGCCGCGAGTCGGCGGCAGACGGACCTCGTCGCGGTGCAGGCGCTGCCGGACGCCTACTTCACCGTCGGCGCCTACCCGGCGCCAGACCGGCAGGAGATCCAGAATCGGGCCGACCTGCACCTTGCCGAACAGCTCTCCGGCTGGTGCGCCGACTACCCGGACGTCACGGTGCATCGCGAGGTCGCCAACCAGCATCCGGTTTCAACGCTGTGCGACGCCGCCCGGCAGGCTCAGCTGCTGGTGGTCGGCCACCGCGGGCGCGGTGGTTTCGCCGGACTGCTGCTCGGCTCGGTGGCCAACGGGGTGCTGCACCACGCACCGTGTCCGGTCGCGGTGATCCGCACTGGTGCCCCGTAGCGCCTCGGGTGTTCAGGCGGGACATCCGCTCATGCCGAATAGCGTGCATACCGGTGGCCTCGAAGGGCACCCAGCTGCAGCAGGCCATGCTGGTGTCGCCGGAAGCTATGCGGTACCTGACGCGCGAAGGCGCTACTGGGTCTGCGGGCGACCCAACTACTCCGACGGCGGTTGACGCCAGACCGCGCGATAGCGCTCGGTGGCTTCGGCGTCGCGCTGCCGCCGGACCGCGGAACCGTGACCGGGCGGGTAACCGTAACGGATAAGGCGCGCGTCGACGTTGTCCACCGCATTGGTCAGCACGATGCGGGCCACCACGAGGATGCCCAGCAGCAGCGCGCCAGCGGCGATCGGCCACGCCCCACCCAGCAGACCGAGTCCCATGAACAGCACCGCACCCAGCGGAGCGACCTGGATCAGACCCCGGACCAGCACCCGCAGCACCCACGTCTTGCAGGTGGCCTCGCGCAGCACCCACTCGCGATAGCGGTCCGGGAGCTTGCCGCCGTACTGGTAGTACAGCCACCGCGCGGGGTTCGGGCGCTTGACGGGCATCTGGCCACCTTACGGTCGCCCCCTTCCCCGCGGCCGAGCCGCGTGCCCACACCGGCACGTGGCCCCGCTACCGGCCGAACCCTGACACGGGTTCATGGGTGTCCGCCGTCAGGAACGCGCGGCTTGGTCAAGCGTCGCCAGAACAGTTTCGACCACCGCTGAAGGAATAGACTTAATCGACGGGCCTTGCGCGACCGCGGCCCCTCGCCGGATCAGCGATGGGCCTCGACGGATCGGCGAACTAGAATCAGGTGTTCTCCCCCTGCGTCGCTGCTGAAGGCGAGGGCGACCATGCAGCCTCCCTTGATCACCGATCGCCTGATCGTGCGCGACTGGACCACCAGCGACGCCGACGTCCAGGCCGCGTTGGCGCTCTACGGCCGCCCGGAGGTGACCGAATGGCTCACGCCCGTCATCGCCAACGTCGCCGACCTGACCGCGATGCGCGCCGTGGTGCAGTCCTGGACCGAGTCGCAGCCCAACCTGGTACCGCCCACCGGGCGGTGGGCGATGCAGCGGCGCTGCGACGACGCGGTGGTCGGCGGCCTGGTGCTGCGGACGCTGCCCCCGTACGACCATGACCTGGAGCTGACCTGGCAGCTGCGCCCGGAGGCATGGGGCCACGGCTACGCCACCGAAGCCGCCGCTGCCCTCCTCCGCTGGGCGTTCACCTACGACATCGACGAGATCTTCGCGCTGGCCCGGCCCGACAACACCCGCGCGATCGCCACCGCCGAACGCATCGGCATGGAGTGGGTGGGCGAAACGACCAAGTACTACGACACCGCGTTGCAGGTCTACCGCATCCGGCAGGGCGACCTGCCCAACGGGCCGGCCTCCGGCAGGACCGAGGACTGACCCACTATCCACTGTGTCCTATCTGACCGTCCGCAGTGGACTCCGGCACGGTGGCGCAAGCGACGGGCATGACGAAATTCCCCGCTTTCGGACGCTCTGCCGGATACCCTTGTCAATGGGATCCTGAAGAGGTCACCCACATTCGAATAGCGCCTCGGACGCACCCGCCGGAGGTACCGTGCCACCGCACCGCAACTCCATAGGGGCCGACCGCCGACCCGCTCCGCCGCGCCGTCGCCGGTCGGCGGACAACGCCCGCCTGGGCGCCCGCGTCGTGGCCATGATGCTGTCCGCGCTGATCCTGGTGGTGACCGGATATGGGTGGTCCAACTACCGGCACCTGCTCGGCGGCCTGGCGACCAGCGACGTCACCGACGGGGCCGGCGCCGACGGGGCGACCGACATCCTGCTGGTCGGCATGGACAGCCGGACCGACGCGCACGGCAATCCGCTACCGGCGAACGTGCTCCGGGACTTGCACGCTGGCGACAACGAAGCATCGCTGACCGACACGATCATCCTGCTGCACATCCCCACCGACGGGTCCAGCGCGGTCGGCTTTTCCTTCCCCCGCGACGCCTACGTGCAGATCCCCGGCTACGGCCGGCACAAGATCAATTCCGCCTACGGCAGGGGCAAGGAAGCCGCCATCGCGGCGCAGACCAAGCGCGGCGTCACCGACCCCGCGGAGCTGGCGCGGCTGGGCGGCGATGCCGGACGCAAGCTGCTGGTGCGCACCATCGAACAGCTGACCGGCGTGTCGATCGACCACTACGCGGAGGTCAACCTGCTCGGCTTCGCCCGCATCACGCAGGCGGTCGGCGGCGTCCCGGTGTGCCTGCTCGCGTCCGCGCGGGACGCCTACTCGGGGGCGAACTTCCCCGCCGGGCCGCAGACCATCTCCGGCGCGAACGCGCTCGCATTCGTGCGCCAGCGGCACGGGCTGCCGCGCGGCGACCTGGACCGCGTGGTGCGCCAGCAGGCCTTCCTCGCCGGGCTCACGCAATCGGTGGTCTCCGGGGGCGTGCTGGCCAACCCCGCCCGGATGCGCGATCTAATCGGATCGGTGCAGGAGTCCGTGGTGCTCGACCGCGATTGGGACGTGCTCGCGTTCGCCGACCGGCTGCGCGGGCTGGCCGGTGGCGCGGTCCGGTTCACCACCATCCCCATCGAGAACGCCTCCTACGACACCCCGGACGACGGGGAGGCCATCCTGGTCGACCCGCGCAAGGTGAAGGACGCGATCAGCCACACGATCGAACCGCCGGCCACCGGGAGCAGCGAGACCAGCGAAATCCCGGATTCCGCCGCCGCCCAACCGGATGCCGCCCAATCCGATGCCGTGGCAACCGTGGACGTGCTGAACGCGACGCGCGCCGCGGGATTGGCCCAGCGGGTGCGAACCGAACTCGCCAACCGCGGCCTGCCGGTCGGGCGAGTCGGCAATGCGCCCGCGCGGTCCGAGTCCGTCGTGCGCCACGGCGCGGACAGCGCCGCCGCGGCCAATCGGGTCGCGGCGCTGCTCGGCGATCTGCCTACCGAAACCGATGAGTCGATTCCCGACGGTCGGATCCAGGTCATCATCGGAAGCGACTACCGCGGGCCCACCGCACCGCGTTTCGCGCCACCAGGCGGCATTCGACTCGACGATCCGAACCGGCAGGCGACCGGGAACAGTCCGGAGGCGATCACCGCCAACGGCATCCCATGCGTCAACTGACCTGGGCTGCCGCAACCACAACGAATTTCGGCCGACGGCAGCGGCTGCGCCGTTCCGCGGGGCTAGTTCTTGCGGGCCACTCCGGCGTAGATGCCCTTCTGGTCGTCGTCATCGCCGACCTCCCGGTGCCAGCTAGGAGCGTCGACGAGGCCGGGCGGCACCAGTTCGAGCCCGGTGAACATGTCCAAGATCTCCGCGTAGCTGCGGAAGTACATCGGATCGCGGCTGTCTTGCATCGCCGTCACCACGCCCGACATCTCGGTGGGCATCTGATCGGCGGTCAGGTGCGACAGCGCGACGTAGCGGCCGGCCGGCAATCGGGCCACGTATTCGGCCAGGACCTCCTTCGGCCGCCGCTGGTCGGCGACGAAGTGGAAGACCGCGACGGTCAGCAGCGCGACCGGCCGGTCCAGATCGAGCAGCCGTCGGGTTTCGGGCGCTCGGAACACCTTCCGCGGCTCGCAGATGTCGGCGTCGACTACGGCCGCGCGGTCGTTGTCGCCCAGCATCAGCCGACTGTGCGCCACCGCGACCGGATCGTAGTCGACGTAAACCACGCGGCACTCCGGATTGGCGCGCTGCGCCACCTCGTGCACATTCCCCGCCGTGGGAATGCCCGAGCCGAGGTCCAGGAACTGCGTGATGCCCTGCGAAACCAGGTAACGAACCGCGCGATCCAGGAAAGCGCGGTTCGAGCGGGCGATTCGCAGTCCGTTCGGCTGCACCTCTAGCACCTTCTTGGCGACCGCCCGGTCGACGGCGAAGTTGTGCCCACCGCCTAGCAACCAGTCGTAGATGCGTGCCGCGCTCGGCAACTCGATGTCGATGTGGTCCGGTGTCCAATCGGACTGGTCAGGCATTGGTGACCTCGCGCTCGGCGTCGACGGGTGCGCCGCATCCTCGCACATCCACCGCGCGGGGCGGCGGAATCCGTTCGCTGGGTCGCTTTTTCGCCGACCCAGTCCCGCCGAAATTCACTCGATCGGTTCGGCCTGGATCTGCAACCAGCGCACGAAAAAGCCGGTGGTGAGGCGGCCCCCTCGCCCGTCTCACCACCGGCCGGCACGGCTGGTGGTTACCCCTAGCGGCCAGAACCGCCAGCCGGGTGGGCGCCCGCGCCAGGCACGGCGGCGGTGCCGCTCCGGTTGCCGGATGTCCGCTAGGAATATGCCCGTCCAGACTGCACCGGGCACCAGGCGTGCATCCCCGTGACGCTGTGGCCGAATGGTCAACGGCCCCAGCATCTTTCGGGTGTTGCGTGGCGCTGAGGCCTGGACCGCAGCACCGCCCGATGAGAATACGCCGCGGCGACGCTGGTTGCGAGGTCAAAAACCCGGCGCGCCTGGGCAACCCGGCCGGACGCCGGGATCAGGAATCCGGCGATTTCGGTTCGCGTCCGATCACCACGACCAGCGCGAACAGGACGAGCGCCAGACCGGCCAGTCCCAGGCCCAGGGTAGCCGCGGCGGCGAGCGCGCCGACCAGCAACGGACCGCCCGCATCGCCCAGCTCGCGCCCGACCTCCGCCGAACCCATCGTCTGGCCGAGGCGTTCCCGCGGCGTCGACGCTGCCAGGTGCGCGAAGCCCAATGGCGTGACCACCCCGGTACCGAAACCGATGGCGACCGCGCCCACGAGGATCCCGAGAATCCCGGGCACCAGCGCCGCCACGAGCAGTCCGGCCACAGCCGCCGCGAGACCGCCTGCCATGCCGGGAACATCGGGCAGCCGCCCCGCATCGCGCAGCCGTCCGACCCACGGCTGCATCAGTGCGGCGGTCGCGGCCAGCACCGATACCGCCGCGCCCGTGAGCAGCGGGCCCAGCCCATTGGCCGCGCCGGCCACCGGCAGGAACCCGACACCCACCGCCAATGCGGCGGTCGCGCCCGCCAACGCCGCGGTCGGCCGCAGGAACCCGGGGGCGGTGAGGCGGCGGGTCAGGTCCAGCAGGGTCTGACGGGCCCGCGGTAGCGGCGGCACCTTCGGGACGAACAGGGCCGCCCAGGCGAGCACCGCGACCGCAAGCCCGGCGAGCGTGCCGAAGAGCAGGTCGAACCCGCCGATGGTGATCAGGACCCCGCCCAGCACGGGGCCGAGCGTGTAACCGAGGCCCTTCCACGCTCCGTAGCCGCCGAACGCACGGCCGTGTCGCGAATCCGGCGCCAGCCGGGCGACCAGCGCGCCGGCGGCCGGGGAGAAAGCGGCGGCCGCGGCACCCTGCCCGAAGCGGGCCAGCCCTACCGCCGCCGGGTCACCGGCGAGCACGAATCCGGCCGAGGCCGCCGCGAACCCGAGCAGCCCACCGAAAAGCACCGGTCGCGGCCCGATCCGGTCGGCGACCGCGCCGAAAACCGGCTTGAGGACGATCTCGGCGCCGTCGTAGACGGCAAGCAGCAGACCCAACGTGAGCAGCGAGGCGAAGCCGGTGTAGGCGCCCAGCCCGGCGGCGATGCTGTGCGCGCCGAAGGCGGTGACGAATCCCGCCGCGTAAAGCGGGAAAATCTGCCCGGCACGCCGACCGGTCACCGGTTCGGTGTCCGACATCCGGACATCACCTCATCGTCCACTGTGGTACGTCCGATCACATCTGGTGCAATGCCTGGAAAACCTGCTCCGTGTAGTCGGCCAGCCGGTCGGCGCAGTGCTGCAGTTGCTGCTGCGCCTCGGTGGCCGCCGGGGCGCCGAACACGTCGCGCGCCTTGAGGTCGCGGTACCAGCGACGCAGCCGCTCCAAGCTCTGCTCTTCCTCTTCCAGCTCGGCCATGGTCAGCTTGTTGTTGCGCAGTTCCTTGTCGATCTCGGCGTCGAACTTGCCGCAGTCGGCGAGGAACTCCGCCCACTCCTCCTGCCGCTCGGCGGTGAACATCGCCGTCAGCCGCGCCGCATCGGGTTCCTTGCGCCCGGTTGCCGCCAGCACGACGACCTCACCTGAGCCCCGCTCGGCGAGCTCGATCGCCCGCGCCACCCCGGCGGCCACACCGGGCACGTCCGGCAGCGCCCAGGTGCCCTGACCCAGCGAGAGCGCCCCGACCCGACGCAGCTCCCGCCACACCGCCACCCGGTGCCGCGAGGGCTGCGCCGGCAGCCGCACCACGAGGACCAACCACCGCATCGGCTGTTCCACTGTCACGCGGCCGAATGTATCACGCGTTACATCATGCCTTTGCCTGCGGCACCCACTTCGACGTGCACGATCCACAACACCGCCGGTGGCCGGGCCCTGGTCTACCGGGTCGTCGCCATGAAGGCATTCGGCTCCCAAAAGGGCGTTTACGGTCAAACCCGCTGGCGGGTTTTGACCGGTACGCCGGGGTTGTTCGGACGCCGGCGGGACACCGGAGTGACATCCCCCATATGGACAACAATGGACGGCTTCATTCGAACCCGCGTGCGGTAGCGTCGTTCGCATGTCCAACCCGCCGTCTTCGCCCGCCCAGGCCTACGAACTGTTACTGGAAGGCAACCGGCGGTTCGTGGAGAACACGCGACTGCACCCGAACCAGGACGCCGACCACCGCGCCGCCCTGGCACCGGGCCAGCGGCCCTTCGCGGTCCTTTTCGGCTGCTCCGACTCCCGGCTGGCCGCCGAGATCATCTTTGACCAGGGCCTCGGCGACCTGTTCGTGGTCCGCACGGCGGGGCACGTCATCGGCTCCGAGGTGCTTGGCAGCATCGAGTACGGCGTCAGCGTCCTCGGCGCCCCCCTGGTTGTGGTGCTCGGGCACGACTCCTGCGGCGCGGTCACCGCCGCGCGGGCCGCCTGCGTCGAAGGCACCGCACCGCCTGGTTACATCCGGGACATCGTGGAGCGGGTGACGCCGAGCGTCTTGTCCGCCCGCGCCGACGGCACCACCGAGGTCGACGAAATCGTGGACGTGCACATTCAGCGCACCGGTGACCTGATGCTGGAGCGGTCGACCCTGCTGGCCAACGAGGTGGCCGCGGGCCGCTGCGCGGTGGCCGGACTCTCCTACCGCCTCGCCGAGGGCACCGTCCGGCTCGTCGGCAGCCACGGTCCGCTGTCGCCCACGGACTGACCCACCAAGCCCGGGGATCCACTGTGGTCACACCGGCCACGTCCACTTCGGACAACGCCGGTCGCTGCGACAATGCTCGGGGCGGCTCGCTCCGGTCAGCCGAACTCGGTCGATCACGTTAGCCTGCGAAGGCACGGGTCGGGCGAAAGGATCCAGCCGCGTGACTGTCCAGCCGCGTCGAGTCCTACTGATCAGCGCCACCATCGGCGAGGGGCACAATGCGACCGCCCGCGCCGTCGAGGAGGCGGCCCGGCGGGTGTGGCCCGGATGCGAGGTGGCCTGGCTGGACGCCCTGCGCAGGATGGGCCGATGGGTGCCCGCGACGTTCAACTGGATCTACGTCACCAACGTCGAATCCACGCCGTGGCTCTACGACTTCTTCTACGACTCGCTGTGGCGCTACCGCTGGTTCGCCAACGCCTCCCGCCGGTTCGTCGGCGCCTGGAGCGGGCGGCTGCTGCACCGGGCCATCGCCGAGCAGGACCCCGACCTGATCGTCTCGACCTACCCGCTGGGCACCGCCGGCCTCGACTGGCTGCGCCGCCGGGGCGGGCTGAACGTGCCGGTGGCCGCGGTCGTTTCGGACTTCTCGCCGCATCCGTTCTGGGTCTACCCGGAGATCGACCTGCACTACGTGATGAGCGAAGCCAGCCTGCGGGCGATGCGGCGCGCCGAGCCTGACGCCGTGGGCGCGGTCTGCGTGCCTCCGGTGGTCTCGGCGTTCCAGCCTGCCGACCGGGCCCCGCTGCGACGGTCGTTCGGGTTGCCGGAAGCCGGTTTCACGGTGCTGATCTCGTGCGGCTCGTTCGGGTTCGGCTCCGTTGAGCGCGCGGTGGATGCCGCGCTGCGCGCCGACGGCGTCGATCGCATTGTCGTCGTCTGCGGCCGGAATGCCGCGTTGCGCCACCGCTTCGCCGACCGCTCGGACGACCGGATCGTCCCGCTGGGTTGGGTGGATGACATGCCCGGCCTGGTGGCGAGCTCGGACGTCGTGGTGACCAATGCCGGTGGGGCCACGGCCCTGGAGGCACTTGCCTGCGGGCGGGCGGTGCTGATGTTCGAGCCGATCGCCGGGCACGGGCGCGCGAACGCCGAGCTGATGGCCGAGGCCGGGCTGGCCGAGCTGTGCCGTCGGGAGCGCGATCTGACCGAGACGCTGCGCCGGTGGGCCACCGAGCCGCACGAGCTCGCGCAGCGGGAACACCAAGCGCTCAAGCACAGCCTGGCCGCCGACTTCGCCGAGCAGGTGGCCGCGCTGGCCCGGCTGCCTCGCCACCACGGCCGTCGCCCGCTGCGACCGCAAGACGCCTTCTTCGTGTACGCCACGACTCCCGCCGTCTCGCAACAGACCGGCGCGATCCTGTCGCTGGAAGGCTCGCGACAGTCCACGCATGACTGGTGCGAACGCATCTCCCGGCGAATCCACCAGGGCGCGGCGGAATTGCCTTTGCTCACCCGGCGTCTGGCGCTGCGCCGCGGTCGTAGACCACAGTGGATTCACGACGGAGAGATCGACGTCGGCGATCACCTGCGGTGTTGCGAGCTGCGTGACGGGCACCGCGCCGACCCGATCATCCGCGAGTTCTTCAGTACTCCGGTGCGCACCGATCGGCCGCCGTGGGAACTGCTGCTGCTCAACGACATCGACACCGGGCGGGCCTCGCTGCTGGCGAAGATGCACCACGCGCTCGGCGACGGCGTCGCCGTGACCAGCACTCTGCTGCGGCTGCTTTGCGAGCACCCGCCGCCGACAACCTCGCCGAGCCGCGGCGGCGGTCCACCGTGGCACCGCCGCGCCGGGAAGGTCCTGCGCGGCCTGGTGAGCCTAGCCCGCGCGGGGCCGACGCCGGCCAGCCGTTGGGCGGGCCGAAGCACGCCGAACCGGTCCTTCGCCCACGTAGCGCTGCCAGCGGCCGAGGTGCGCGCCTGCGCACGCGCGCACCAGGTGACCACCTCCGCATTCGTGATCGGCGTGGTCGCCGAGACACTGCAGCGCACGCTCGGCGACACCGCACCCGGCCAGCGGTTCCGGATCATGGTGCCGCGCACCGCCCGCACCTCACGCGGCGGCATCGGCACCGACGCGCCTGGCAACCACACCCAGTCGCTGTCGATCGACCTCCCGGTCGGGCCCATGCCGCCGGATCGACGCATCGCCGAGGTCGCCGCCCGACTCGCCGAGCCGGACCGCACCGGTCAGCCAGCCGCTACCGGTGCGGTGCTCGCGACCCTTGGCCTCCTGCCCGCCCCGTTGCACGCTTGGTTGGTGCGGCAGCTCTACCAGCGTCGTTTCTTCAACGCCGTCGTGTCCGTGCTACCAGGACAACGCCGCCCGGCCTACCTGGGCCAGGCGTGCATCGCGAGTGTCCTGCCGGTGCTGTCCCTGGCCGACGGCGTGGGGGTGGCCGTGGGGGCGATCGGCTGGGGCGATTGGATCGGGTTCGGTATCACCACCGACACCGGGCTGGCCCCGGACGCCGTCACGCTGGCCGCGCACCTCCGCGACGCCTTCGCCGACCTGAGCGGAGTCCGGCGGTGAACACGCAAAGCACCGAGCTCGTCATCGCCGTTCCAACGGCGATCGTCGGCGCGGCGAGCTTCGGGCTGGCCAGCGCCATCCAGCACCGCGTCACCAAGCAAGTGCCCGAGGTGCGCACGCTCAGCCCCCGCATGCTGTTCGCTCTGGTCCGCAAGCCGATCTGGGTGCTCAGCATCCTCACCGTGATCATCGGGTTGTCGTTGCAGGTGGTGGCGCTGGCCTTCGGCCCACTGGTGCTGGTGCAGCCGTTGTTGGTCACCTCGGTGCTTTTCGGCGCCGCGTTCGCCGCGTGGCTGGGGCATCGCAAGATGGACCTGGTGCTGGGGCTGGGCGCGCTGGCCTGCATGGGCGGGTTGTCCGCGTTTCTGGTGCTGGGGCGGCCGTCCGGGCAGGGCAGCGAGTTCACCGGGGCATCGATCCTGCCGTTGGCGCTTGCGCTCGGGCTGCTGGTCGTGGTGTCGCTGGTGGCGGCCCGGTTGTTGCCCGGCGAGGTCGGGGTGATCGGCTTGGCGGTGGCCACCGGCGTGTTGTACGGGGTGACGGCCAGCTTGATCAAGGTGGTGGCCGGGCACTTCCGCAGCGGCGGCCTGGCCGAGCCGTTCCAGCACTGGTCGCTCTACGCGGTGTGCGTGATCGGACCGATGGGGTTCCTGCTCAGCCAGCAGACGCTCCAGCGGGGCAAGCTGATATCGCCGGCGCTGGCGGTGATCACCACGGTGGATCCGCTGGTGGCGGCCGCGATCGGGGTGAGCTGGCTCGGCGAGCGCATCGAGTCCACCCCCTCGATCCTCGCCGGTGAGCTGATCGCCGTTGTGGTGATCATCGGCGCCATCTTGGTGCTGACCCGCCGGGGCGAGCAGTTGCGACGGGCCGCGGAGCAGCCCGACCGCGACGGCGACTCGTGGGATACGACGTGGGGCTGACCGAGCGTGAAGGTTTTGCCGTGCGCGGGCGCACGGCGCTGGTCACCGGCGCGTCCTCGGGGATCGGCGCGGCCACCGCGACCGAGCTGAACGCCCGGGGGTGCCGGGTCCTGCTGGTCGGTCGTGACGAGCACCGACTGGCCGAGGTCGCCGAGCGCACGGGCGGCGAACCGGTGCACGCCGACCTCACCGATCCGGCCGGGCTCGACCGGGTAGCCGGAGCCGCCGGAGCCGCCGACCTGCTGGTGCACAGCGCGGGACTGGGCTGGGCAGGCGAGCTGACCGCAATGCCAGCGGAGCGGATCGCGCAACTCACGGCGGTGAACCTGACAGCACCGATGCTGCTGACCCGCGCTGTGCTGCCCGAGCTGCGACGACGCCGCGGGCACGTCGTGTTCGTCGCCTCGGTCGCCGTTGTCGGCGTAGCTGGCGAAGAGGTGTATTCGGCGACCAAGGCCGGCCTGCGGGCCTTCGCGGCCAGCCTGCGCTATCAGGACGGCATCGGCGTGACCACAGTGTTCCCCGGCGCGGTGCGGACGCCGTTCTTCGACGGTCGCCACTACGAGCGCCGCGTCCCACGGATGGTCAGCGCGCAAGAAGTGGCCCGGGCACTGGTGCGCGCCGTCGAGCGGGGCGCGGCGGAGGTGTTCGTCCCGAAGTGGCTCATCGTGCCCGCGCGGCTGCAGGGTGCGATGCCGAAGACATTCCATCGCCTCGCCCGCCGCTTCCGCTGACAGCGCGCGGCTTCACGCCGCGGCTGCGGGCTTGCCGAAGCGCACCCGGATGCCCTCGCCGCGCAGCTCACGGCGGAACCACAGCAGTGAAGCGACCGCCGCGACGACCACCAGTGAGAACGAACCGGCGGTGCTGACCACCAGGAAGCTTCCGAGAGTGGCCTGCGCCAACGCCCACAGCGTCGTCAGCCCGTTGACGATGAACACCAGCGCCCACAGCAGCGACACCCGCCGGAAGAACCGCTGGATCCGCGCATTTCCGGTCAGCTCAACCGGGAGCAAGCAGAAGTCGTTGGCCAGTTTGGCCAGAAACGTCCGCTCGAACGGCAGCGTGACCAGCAGGACCGCCGCGATCAGGAAGTTCTGCAGGCTCGGCTCCAGGAAGTACACGAACGTCGACCCGGTGGCGAAGCCCAGCAGCGTACGGGCCACCAGGACCAGCGCGGTCAGCCACAGCACCATCGGGATCTTCGCGCGCACCACCAACCGGAACGCGATCGAGGCCGCCACCCAACCCAGCGCCGCCAGCAGGCCGCCGGTGAAGCCGGTCAGCTTGAACAGCAGGTAAAACAGCAGCAGCGGCGCCAGCACCGTCTCTGTCAGGTTCTTGGCGGCGTGCCACAGGTGGGCCGGGAGTCCGTGCAGATGAACGGTGCGGTGGTGGTTGTGCATTGGTTCCTCGCGGTCGGGCTGCTGCCTCGCCCGTAAGTCGGGGACATCCTGCGTCAAGGTACCCGCTCCCCGCACATCGGCCTACCCGCGCAGCGCGCGGATCGACTCGCGCAACGAGCCCAGGGTGGCCAACACGGCGGTCGGCTCGTAGCCGCAGTGTGCCATGCAGTTCGCGCAGCGCGGATCTCGCCCACGCCCGTAGGCCGACCAGTCGGTGTCGGTCAGCAGTTCTTGGTAGCTCTTCGCGTAGCCGTCGTTCATCAGGTAACACGGCCGCTGCCAGCCGTACAGCGAGTACGACGGGATCGCCCAGGCCGTGCACCGGAAGTCGACCTTGCCCTCCAGGAAGTCCAGGAACAGCGGAGAGTGGTTGAACCGCCACTTCTTGCGCCGCCCGTCGGCGAAGACCTTCCGGAACAGCTCGCGCGTCTCGGTCACGCCGAGGAAATGATCCTGGTCGGGGGCCTTGTCGTAGGCGTAGGCCGGCGACAGCATCATCTGGTCGACCGCGAGGTCGTTATTGAGGTACTCCAGCACCTCGATCACCGACTGCGGGGTGTCTGAGGTGAAGAAGGTGGAGTTGGTGGTGACCCGGAACCCGCGCCGCTGGACCTCCTTGATGTTGTCCACCGCCTGGGCGAACACGCCCTGCTTGCACACCGACGCGTCGTGCCGTTCTTCCAGCCCGTCGATGTGTACGGCCCAATTGAAGTACGGCGATGGCCGGAACTTGTCGATCTTGCGCGGCAGCAGCAAGGCGTTGGTGCACAGGTAGACGAATTTCTTGCGCTTGATCAGCTCTTCGACGATGACCTCGATCTCGGGGTGCATCAGCGGTTCACCACCGGCGATGGACACCACCGGGGCCCCGCACTCCTCGACGGCGGCGACGGCCTGCTCGACCGGCATCCGCTGCTTGAGCACGCTCGCCGGGTGCTGGATCTTGCCGCAACCCGCACAAGCCAGATTGCACGCGAACAGCGGTTCCAGCTCTAGTGTCAGGGCGAACTTGTCGCGGCGGGCGAGCTTCTGCTTCAGTAGGTAGGCGCCGATGCGGATCGCTTGGCGTACCGGAATGCCCATCAGGACACCTCCTCGGGTGCGGATCGGATCTCCGGCAGGACGGTGCGGCCCCACCGGGGCAGGCATGAACCGACGGCGTGCAGCCGGGCGCGCGCGGCCAATGCCCGGCTCGGCGTGCCCGGCCGGAGCAGCGGTTGCCGGTCGGTGTCGACCACCACCCGCACGACGCCGAACGGGCGTCCCCGAGCGGCTTGGGCGAGCACGGCCGACTCCATGTCGGCGGCGAGGGCCCCGGTCCGGGCCAACTCGGCGCGCTGGGCACCGTGCACAACGTGGTCGGTAGTGACGATGGACCCGCAACGCACCGGCAAGCCCGCGCAACGCAGTTCCGAGGCCAGCGACGGCGCCCACGGGCAGCACACGATGCCGCGCTGTCCGCGAAGCTCGGCGGCCACGATCACGTCGCCGCTGCGGACGTCGGCGCTGACGCCGCCGGCGAACCCGGCGACGACCAGCACATCGAAGTCCGCATCAATGAACGCAGCAGCACTGCGGGCGCTGCGGCGCGGGCCGAAGCCCGTGCGGCGCACGCACTTGCGGCCCACGGCCGCCCGCAGCGCTCGGGCTTCGAGGCCCAGAGGCGCGCAGACCAGGAGCCGAGTGGGCATCTCACCCCGCCGCACGGTGGTACCTCCCCAACGCGGTGAGCGGGAAGATCACCCGGTACAGGTGGTAGTTGATGTAGAAGTCGCCGGGGAACCCGGTGCCGGTGAACTGCGGCTCGTCCCAGCCGCCGTCCGCGCGCTGGGTGCGGGCCAGGTACTGCACCCCGCGACGCACCGCTTCGGTCCCGTGCCGGTCCACCGCGAGCAGGGCAAGCAGCGCCCACCCGGTCTGCGACGCCGTGGAATCGCCCCTGCCGATCCACGCCGGGTCGTCGTAGGAGCGCAGGTCCTCGCCCCAGCCGCCGTCGGCGTTCTGGTGGCTTTCCAGCCACTTCACCGCCCGCCGCAGTGCTCGGTGACCGGGTTTGAAGCCCGCCCGGACCAAGGCAGGGACCACGGCGCCGGTGCCGTATACGTGGTTCGCGCCCCAACGCCCGAACCAGGAGCCGTCCTTCTCCTGGTTGTCCAGTAGCCACTGCACGCCCCGCCGCACGACGCGGTCGTCGTGCCCCAGCGCCGCTAGCGCCTCGACCACATGCGCCGTTACGTCGGCCGACGGCGGGTCGATCACCTCGCCGAAGTCGCAGAACGGCAGTTTGCGCACCAACGAGCGGGTGTTGTCCGCGTCGAAGGCGCCCCAGCCGCCATCCTTCGACTGCATGCCGCGCAACCAGCGGATGCCACGTTCGATCGCACTACGCACCGCCGCCGGATCCGAGTGGTCCACACGGTTCAACGCGAGCAGGACTTCGGCGGTGTCGTCGATGTCCGGGTAACCGTCGTTGTCGAATTCGAATGCCCAGCCGCCACCGGCCGGCAGGTGCGGGCGGCGCACCGACCAGTCGCCCTTGACCTGGATCTCCTCGGCCAGCAGGTAGTTGGTCGCCCGGCGCAGCGACGGGTGGTCGGCGGGCGCCCCGGCGTCGCTTAGCGCCTGCATGGCGAGCACGGTGTCCCATACCGGCGACTGGCATGCCTCCAGCCGCCGCACCGGACCGGCCGGGGTCTGCTCGCGGACCAGGAAACCCTCCAACCCGGCCAGTCCATGCCGCAGCACCGGATGGTCCAGCGGGTAGCCGAGCAGGTTCAGCGCCAGCAGCGAGTACACCCAGGGCGGCTGGATGCCGCCCCAGGATCCGTCGGCCTCCTGCCGGGCCACGATCCACTCCGCCGCGCGCAGCATGGCGTGCCTACGAATCGTCTTAAGTGGACGTTGTTGGTACCGGCGTAGAACCCGGTCCAACGAATGGAAGGCGAATTCCCATGACCACTGTGGACGAATGGGATCGCCGGACCGTCCGGTGCGCAGTTCGCGCACGCTGATGCCGAGGTCCCGACGCGGCCGCAACGTGCACACCACGGTCAGCGGCACCACCGTCTGGCGCGCCCAGCATCCCCAGTCCGAGACGTTCAGCGGGAACCACTTGGGCGCCAGCACGAGTTCCGGTGGCATGGCAGGCAGTTCGTCCCAGGACCATTCGCCGAACAGCGCCAACCAGATCCGGGTGAACACCCGGGTGGCTTCCAACCCGCCCTGGGCAAGGATCCAGTCCCGCGCCACGACCATGTGCTCGGCGTCGATGTCGTCGCCAGCGAGCTTGAGTGCGGTGTATGCCTCGACCGTGGTCGACAGGTCGCCGGGGCCGCCGTAGAAGTTCGCCCAGGTACCGTCTCGGCGTTGCTGCGAGCGGATCCAGCGGGCCGCCTGCTCGGTCTCGGCGGCCGTGCGGATGCCGAGGAACTGGCGCAGCAGCAGGTCCTCGACGTCCATCGTCACGTTGGTCTCCAACTCCCCCTTCCACCAGCCGTCGGGGTGCTGGAGGGAAAGCAGGTAATCGCGGGCGGCGTCCAGCGCGGTCCGCGCTTCGGCAACGGCGATCGCGCCGACGGGCTGCTGCAACTGATCGGTCAAAGCTTCCTCCGTACGATGAACTCGGCGAGCTCGGTCAGGGATTCGGACGCCCCGTGCGGGCCGCCGGGCAGGTACTCGTGGGCGGCGGCCAGCCTCCGTTCGCACTCCTGGCGGGTCCAGTCGGCCGAACCGGCCCGCTGCACCATTTCGGCGGCCTCGTGCAGCTGGTCCTCGCTGAGCGGTTCGGCCTGCGCATACAGCTGGTGCAGCCGGTCGCCGGCAGCGGTCCCGGAGCTCAACGCGTGCACTACCGGCACCGACTTCTTGCGGGCGCGCAGGTCGGACAGCACCGGCTTGCCGGTGATCCCGGGATCGCCCCACAGGCCGAGCAGGTCGTCGACGAGTTGGAAGGCCATCCCCACCTCGGTGCCGAAGGCGTGCAGCCGGATCACGGTTTCCTGCTGCGCGCCAACGTAAAGCGCGCCGATTGAGGACGCGCAGGCGAGCAGTGCGGCGGTCTTGTCGTGCGCCATCCGCAGGCATTCGTCGAGCCCCACCGTCGAGCGGCGCTCGAAGTCCAGATCGGCGGCCTGACCGGCGATCAGGGTGCGGGTCGCGGTGGACAGCGACCGGGCCGCTTGCGCCGAATGGCTCGATGTCGACTCCAGCAGGACGTCGGTGGACAACGTCAGCAGCGCGTCTCCGGCCAGCAACGCCGCCGGCCGCCCGAAGACGGTCCACGCGGTCGGCCGGTGGCGGCGGGAGGTATCGCCGTCCATAACGTCGTCGTGCAGCAGGGAGAAGTTGTGCACCAGTTCCACCGCTGCCGCCGCCACGACCGCGTCCCCCATCGCCACGGGCTCGACGCTGCGTGCGGACAGCAGCACCATCGCCGGTCGCAGGGCCTTGCCGCCACCGCCGTCCGGGGAGCCGTCGGCGTTGCTCCAGCCGAAGTGGTATTCGCATACGCGGCGCGTGTCCGGGTCGAGTCGGTCCACTGCCGTGCGCAGTACCGGATCCACGGTCTCCCGCGCTGTGAGCAGGGCGGGTGGCAGGACGGTCGTCATGCGGTCACCTCCACGCCATGTTGCGATCGCTGGTCCAGGTCCACTACCTCGGCAGCGCGGGTGCCGCTCAATACCGCTCCCTCCGTCGTGTCGGGCCACCCGGTGCCGGTCCACGCCCCGGCCAGCACCAGGCCGGGCACCGCGGTGCGGGCCGGCGGCCGGATCGCGGCGGTGCCGGGTGCCTGCCGGAAGGTGGCGTTCGGTTCGCGGGTGACGAAGAAGTCGAGCACCCGCGCGTCGCGGGCGCGCGGGAAGACCTGCTGCAGCGCCGGCAAGAAGAGCTCCCGCAGATCATCAGTGCGCGCGTCGATGTGTTCTTGCGCGGCCGACAGCGAGATGGCCAAGTATTGCCCGCGGGGAGCGCCCGAGATGGCCGTCCGGTCGAAAACCCACTGCACCGGCGAGTCCAACACAGCGGCCATCTCCCAACCGGTCACCCGGCGGTCGTAGCACACGTGCACGTTGACGATCGGTGCCGCCGACAGCCGCTCCCACGCCGCCGCCCCCGGCACCGGTAGTTCTGCCAGGAGCGCCGCCGCCGCGCGATGTGGCACCGCTACGACCACCGAGTCCGCGGCGATCATCGCCTCCCCGCTGTTCTCCCGCACGGGAATCTGAAAACCCGTGTCCGAGCGACGGATCAGCTGGGCTTTGCAGCGCAACCGGACGTCGACGCCGACCGACAGCAACGCGCGCTGGGCGGCCTCACCGTGCAGTTGCCCCAATGGCAGCTGCGGAATCGCGATGTCGGCGGTGTCTGCGGCATCCAGTACGCCGGTTCGGAACACCTTGGTCGCCAACGCCATCGAGGAGTTTTCCGGCTCGGCGTTGAGCGCCGCCACCGCCAACAGGCCCCACAACGCGTCGACGGCGCGCGGAGACTCGCCGCGCTGCATGAGCCACTGCCCGAGACTGATGTCGTCGAGCGCAGGGTCGGCCGGGTCGAGGCGCCGAAGCGCCAGCGCGGTCCGCGCCACCCTGGCGCGTTCGGACATCGTCAACATCCGGTACCCCAGCAGGGCGGGGGTCAGGTGTGCCGGTGCCGGGAGATTCCACCGCCGCAACACCGATGAGCGGCCATCGGGGCTGAGCACCGGAACGCGGAAACGGGGTTGCATGCTGATCGAATCGGCCACCCCGAGCCGCTGCAACAGTCCGATATAGGCGGTGTAGCAGCGCAGGAACACGTGCTGTCCGGTGTCGACCACGAGTTCGCCGCGCGCGAAGGAATACGTCGCTCCGCCCAGCCGCGGCCGGCTTTCCAGCAGCTTGACCTCGAAACCCAGTTCGGCGCAGCGCAGCGAGGCCGTCACCCCGGCCAGCCCGCCACCGACCACCACCACCCGCCCGCGGCTCACGGCGCCATCCCCGCCAGCGACCGCGCCGCGACGCCCGCCTTCCGCCAGCCGGACAGCACGGTCCGCTGCTGCAACGCGGCCCGCGGGTCGGCGGCGATGCGGGCCAGCAGTTCGTGGTAAATCCCGGCCATTGACGCGCAGCACGCTCGGCTGCGCCGATCGAGCATGGGCAGCAGCCGCAGCCCTTCGTCGTACCACTGCTCGGCGCGGACGGCTTGGAAGCGGATCAGCTGGTCCCAGCGCACCGGGTCCTCGACGTAGCGGTTGCCCGGCTCCAGCCGGACGCCGAACCGCTCCAGGTCCTCCACCGGCAGGTAGACGCGTCCGGCCAAGTGGTCCTCTCGGACGTCGCGCAGGATGTTGGTCAGTTGCAGCGCGATACCAAGCGCGTCCGCGCGTCGCTCGGCCGTGGCGAGATCGATGGGGCCGAACACGCCGAGTGACAGCCGCCCAATCGAGCCAGCCACGCACCGGCAGTAGTGCAGCAACTCGTCGAAGGTGCCGTAACGCACGCCGCGGACATCGGCCTCGCAACCGTCGATGAGCTCGTCGAACGCCTCCAGCGGCAGCGGCAGGCGCGCGGCGGAGTCGCCGAGCGCTACCAGCACCGGGTCGGCGGAACCGACGCTGACCGCGTGGATCGCCTCGCGGGCCTGCTTGAGCCTCTGCAGCTTCTCCTCCCGAGACAGGGCGCCGTCGCCGATGTCGTCGACGCGCCGGGCGAAGGCGTAGACCGCCGAGAGCGCGCGGCGCTTCGGACCGGGCAGCAACCGGATCCCGTAGGAGAAGTTGCGCGCCTGTGCCCGGGTGATTCGCTCGCACTCGGCGTAGGCGTCCCGGATCCGGGCCCATTCGGTCACCAGGTGCCTCCCAACACGTACAACCGCCCCCATTCGGCGAAGGTGCGTCGCCGGCCCGGCCGCACGTCGACCCGCAGCGGATCGTGCTTCGCCGCGGCGAACGCGGCGGCGGTGGCGCGCCCGCCCGCGACGTAGCCGGCGACCGCGACCCGGGCCATCCCGGAGAGCTGGCCGACCAGCGGCGCGCCCGCGTCGAGCATCCGGCGTGCGCGGTCCACTTCGTACTTCACCAGGCCGCGCAGCCTCGTCGAGGCGCGTTCGCCGGTCAGATCCGGCTCCTGGCAGCCGAACCGCCGCATGTCGTCGGTCGGCAGGTACACCCGGCCCTGCTGGAAATCCTCGGCGACGTCCTGGCAGTGTTCCAAGACCTGCAGCGCGCTGCAGACGTGGTCCGACAACGCGATCAGCGGCGGCTCGGCCCGGCCGAAGACGTACAGCACCGCTTCCCCCACCGGATTGGCCGACAGGGCGCAGTAGTCGAGCAGGTCGGGAAAGCTACGGTAACGCCGCACCCGCTGGTCCTGCCGGTTGGCGTCGATCAACTTGACCAGAACGTCGAAGGGGATGGCACACTCGGCAACCGTGGGTGTCAACGCACGCAGCATGGGAATGCGGGCAGTTCCCTGGTAGACGCGTTTGAGGTCGATCTCCAGGAAGTCGAGCAGCGCACCTCGGTTCCCGGGTGCCTCGTCCCCGGCGTAGTCGACCAGGCGGAAGTAGCCGTACAGCGCCTGCAGGTGGCGCCGCAGCCCGTGCGGCAGGATCCGCGCGGCGACGGGAAAATTCTCCGATCGCATCCGGGCGAGCACCGCCGCACTGCGCGGAAAATCACCCGAACGTGGCACATCGTCCGAGTGTCCGGAATCCCCGCCGGACAACGCGCTATCAGGCAGCGACAACCCCATGGATCCTCCTATCCGCCGACCAGGAGGCGCAACCGGCATCGTATGAGCACCTTTGCGGCACCGCAGGGTGAGCAACGCGGCACCGCGTTTCCCGTGATTCGAGCCGGTGTTCGATCGTTCGGCCACCGTCTTCCATATTGGACAACGCGGTCGCCGGAAAGACGCCGGATCGATCTGAACCGACCACAGTGGACCTTGACGGGACCTTAGTTGACGATAAGGCGGTGATCCGCGCTTACCAGCGGGATCGGCCCCGATGCGACCCCCTCGGCTGGGCCGGGCCACGCCGCGAGGTCGCCGCCGTCGCCCATGGCCTCGACGCGCTCGGGCTCGACCGGGGGCGAGCGGATGTTGATCGCGATATCCAAACGCCCCGGGAACTGGGTCTGCGAACTCGGGGCCGCCCACCTCGGCGCGCTCCCGTGCACGCTCTACGACACGTTGAGCACCGAGCAGATCCGGTACATCACGCGGCACAGCGCGGCATCGGTGGTGGCGCTGGAAGGCACCGAGCAGTGGGACCGGTGGCGCCCGGTCATCGACGATCTGCCAGACCTGCGCACCGTGGTGGTGTTGAACCGGCGATTATCCCGTCCGGCGAACCCCGGTTCGTCAGAGAAGCTCACCGATGCCGCAACCCCAGACCAGGCCCTGTGCGCTGTCTACACCTCCGGCACGGCCGGCGCTCCGAAGGGCGTCGTGCTCTCACACCGCAACGTAATCCACCAGTCGGTCATGCTGGAAGTCGTTTTCCCGCGGTCAACAAAGACGACTCGTTCAGAGCAGCGTCGTCGCTCGGTTTCGGGGTGCTCGATTCGAGCGGTTCGCAGGCTACTCGTTGACGGGGTGGCAATCGACCGGCAACAGTGATGACCATGAGCACCGGCGCCAGGCGGCAGCGACTGGAACCGGATCAGCGGCGGACCCAGATCCTGGCAGTCGCACGTCGGCTGTTCGCCCGGGGCAGTTACTCGTCGGTGTCCACATCGGACATCGCCAGGGCCGCGGGAGTGACCCGGCCGCTGATCAACCACTACTTCGGCGGCAAGCGCCAGCTGTACCTGGAAATCGTCCGGGAGATGCTGGTGACGCCCGGCTCGGTCAGCGAAGACCTGCCGCGCACCACCCCGCGGGAGCGGATCGCGATCGTCGTGGACCGCTGGATCGACGTGGTCGACCGCGATCGGGAGATGTGGCTGTCCGCGATCGACGAAGGCATCGGCCGCGACGAGGACCTCGACCGGGTCCTGCTGGAGTCCGACGAGATGGCCGCGGACCTGGTGCTGGAGGCGGCGATGATGACCGATGTCGTCGAGGGCCGCGAGCAGCTGCGGGCGATGATCCGCGCCTACGGCACCATGCTCAAGGCCGCCTCCCGCGAATGGCTCGTCCGCGGCACCCTCAGCCGTGGCGATCTGCACATCCTGCTGACGCAATCGGCCCTGCATCTGCTGCAAACCGTGTACCCCGCGGTGCGCGACCAGGCTCCCCTCGACCAGGCGACCTGAGGACCTCAACAGTCCGCAGCCACGCATCGACCGCAACCGCATGCAGATGCCCCTGGTGCGCGTCGAGGGCCGCTGGCTCATCGACGACATCAAGCTGCTCTAGCCCGTGATGACCGGAACCAGGTGGGCGCGGGCGAAGGCGCGGGACTGCGCATCGTCGTTCTCGGGGATGCAGCCGGACGGGGTGAGCAGCATCGAGTGGGCCAGCCGCACGAAGACCTCCGCGGCGGGCTCCGGATCGAAGCGGCGCAGCCGACCGGCCGCCTGATGCCGACGCAGCTTCTCGGCGAGGTAACCGCGCGCGACCGCCAGCACCGGACCGGCGTCGGCAGTCAACCCCGGCAGCGCCGCAGCCGGTTCGAGCGTCAGCAGCCGGTTCAGCAGGAAATGCCCACGCAGACCGGTGACCACCGCGACGAAGCACTCGACGGTCTGTTCGGCGGGGTCTTCGATGTGATCGATCCGCCCGTCCAGCCAGGCGAGGAAGTCGCGGACCTCGCGCAGCAGAACGGCCGCCACCACCGCGTCCCGGTCCGGATAGCGCCGGTACACCGTCGCGCGCCCGAGCCCGGCTCGGCGGGCGATGTCATGCATCGTGGTCCGCCGGATCCCGACTTCCTCGATCGCCGCCCGCGCCGCGTCCAGCACCCGGTCACCGCCCGGCTCGGCGAACGGCCGGCGCAAGGCGTCTTCCAGCGTGCCCGAGGTCATGTGGCCACCGGACAAGCCTGCTCGTCCCGGCGCTTGGCCTGGTACCGGTGGAACGACTCCGGGCCGAGATCGGCGATCTCGTACCCGCCCGGATAGGACAGCGGGTCCGGCTCCACCGGGCGGGAATCCGGCCGTGGTGGGCCCATTCGCACCAGCCCGGCGCGGACCTTCAACGCCAGTTCGGCGGTCCGGCGGCCAAACGACGAGACCCGCGGGAAGCCGAAAGCGGTCAGCAGGTGCGGCTCCATCAGGAACCGCGCCGCCCGCACCACCCCCGGCGACAGCAACCGCGGGTACCAGGTCCCGAACAGGTGGAGCGTGGCGTCGGCGACCCGACGGCCACCGGCGTCGAAGCCGAAGTGCTCGCGCTCGTAATCGTCGAGCAGCCGCTCGAACTCCGCGTAGGTCTCCGGGATTCCGGTCAGCTTCATGCCCTCGCCGAGCAGCCGCATGGTGTTGGTCAGTGCGCGGACCTCGCGGGGATGCAGCCGCCGCCAGCCGAACTGCTCGATCCAGCGCACCGGCGTGACCACGAGCGTCGACAGGGTGTAGACGTAGTCCTCGTTGCTGATTTTGAAACGGCCGTGGATGGCGTTGAGCTGTTCCAGCGCCTGCCGCCCACGGTCGCTCCCGGTGCCCCAGTGGAAGATCTCGAACAGGATCAGCACGGTGTCGTCGTAGCGCCGCTGCGTGCTCCTGGTGAATTCGCCGGTGCGGTCCAGCAATCGGCCGATGCTGGGCACCGCGTAGGTGCGGAACAGCGCGAACTCCAGCGCTTTGGTGATGTCCCAGGGGAATTCGTACTCGGCGAGCAGCCGGTAGATCTGCTCGCAGTCGCGGTCGGGGTCGAGCGCGAGAATCTGCTCCAGCCGGTCGAAACGCTTCATTGCGCAGCACCTCGTCTCGGGCCCGTGTTTGCCGCGACCGTAGCGAGCTGCGAGACAAATCGTCAACGGCCGTCTCAGTGTTCGCCCGACCGGGGCAAGGAGGCGCTGCGGCGCTGCTCGCGTCGCCAAAATCGACCGAAAGTACCGCTCCGGTGCCCCGACGATCGCCTCGGCCCGAACGGCCTCGGCTACTGATGTCTCAGCGATCAGCGCTTGGTCGCCTCAGGACCGTCCAGTTCATCGATGGTCGCGATCGAGGGCCGTTCCGTGCGTTGGAGGTCGAGGGCCACGCTTTGCGCGTCGCGGAGCACGCGCACGGCGTTGTGCCAGGTGAGTTTGGCGAGGTCGGCCGCCGACCAGCCCCGGGTCAGCAGTTCCGCGATCAGGTTCGGGTATCCGGCGACGTCTTCCAGCCCTGCCGGGGTGTAGGCGGTGCCGTCGTAGTCGCCGCCGATGCCGATGTGATCGATGCCCGCCACCTCGCGCATGTGGTCGAGGTGATCGGCGACGGTCGCGACGGTGGCCACCGGTCGCGGATTGGCCGCCTCGTGAGCGCGCAGCGCCGCCAACGCCTCGGGCGTCGTCTCCAGCGGGTGAAAGCCCTGCTCGCCGAGCACGGCCTCGGCTCGCTTGCTCCATTCGATCGCCGCGGGCAGTACGAACTTCGGCACGAAGGTCGCCATCGCCACACCACCATTGGCGGGCAGCGCGGCCAGCACGTCGTCGGGGATGTTGCGCGGATGGTCGCAGACGGCCCGAGAGGAGGAATGCGAGAAGATCACCGGTGCGCGGCTGGCCCGCAGCGCGTCCCGCATGGTCTCGGG